>NZ_JAXAVW010000059.1:0-32507 GCF_033949945.1 Lentzea miocenica | reverse complement strand
GACCCGGCTCTGCCGCCGAACGCTTCGGAAGCGTTGAAGAAGTACAACGACCTGGCCAAGCAGGCCGAGAAGCTCAATGAGGACCATCTGCGCGCGCAGGAGGACCTCAAGGCCAAGCAGGGGGACCTGGAGAAGGCCAAGGCGGATCTCGGTACCGCGAAGCAGGCCGAGGACGCACTGCGCGGGCAGGTCGACGTCCTCACCGAGGTGACCTTCCAGGGCGCCTCGTTCAACCAGCTCTCCGCGCTGTTGGTCAGCGACTCACAGCAGGACTTCCTCAACCGGATGTCCGCGCTGAACGTCCTCGCCTCTGACAACGCCGAAGCACTCGGCAACCTGACGGACGCGGTCGCCCAGGCGGACGACGCCCAGCGCCGGGCTCAGGAAGCCACTGACGGCGCGAACAAGGCAGTCGCGGACATCACCCAGCGCAAGGCCGAACTGGACAGCCAGGTCACCCTCGCCCGCCAGCAGTACAACCAGCTCAACGCCTCAGACCGCGGCGTGCTCGGCAGCAACGGTGACATGTCGAAGATCGCCGTCCCGGCCGGCACCGCGGGCAAGGCGCTGGAGTACGCGCTCGCGCAGCGCGGAGACACCTACGTGTTCGGCGCCAACGGGCCCGACGCATGGGACTGCTCGAGTCTGATGCAGGCGTCCTACCGCACGGCCGGTGTGTCGATCCCGCGCACCACCTACGGTCAGGCCGGAGTCGGCCGCACGGTGTCGCGCAACGAGGTCAAGGCCGGCGACCTGATCATCTATTACGCGGACCAGCACCACGTCGCGATGGCGGTGGACAGCGTCCGCGCGGTGCACGCCTCGACCGAGGGTGTTCCCGTGAAGATCGCCGACATCGACTCGATCGGCCCCATCAACGTCATCCGCCGCATCGAAGGATGACAGGTCGCGCCGGGCGGTCTCTCCCGAACCGCCCGGCGCGCTGGACATCGTCAGGACATCGGCGAGGCTTGGTAGCCGAGCTCTTCGATCGCGCGGATGATGTCCTCGGGAGTGCTCTGGCTCGGATCCAGTTCGACGGTGCTGCGCCCCTGCTTCACCGTGGTCTGAGTGCTTTGGACCCCGGGCAGGTCTTCGAGGGCGTCGTCGATGAGCAACGCGCAGCTACCGCAGTGCATGCCCTCTACTCGGAAGACGTGGGTCGTGGTGACCACAGTGGATCCTCTTTCAGACGATGGTGATGACGCCGGTGTACATGCCCATGCCGCAGGCGTAGTCCAGCCGTCCCGGCTGCAGCACACCCAGATCGATGCGCGTCTCGCCCTTCACCGGCAGGATCTTCTGCTCGTTGCGGATGACGAAAGACCGCACGCAGCCCTGCGCGTTCTCCGACTTGACGACGAGCGTCGTCGGCACGCCGGAACGGACCTGAACGTTGCCCGGGCTGTAGGAGTCGCTGCGCGCGGTGATCACCACCGTTTGCTGCCCGTCCACCTCGGACACCGTGGCGGTGTCGCCAGGAGCGTCGTCTGATCCGAAGGATTGCGCGATCTTGCTTGCCGCCAATGGCGATCCGGCCAGTTCCAGGCCACCGTTCAGCGTGTACAGGCCCATGGCCAGCACCACCAGGCCGGTCACGAGGGCGAGCCTGCCCTTCCAGGCGGTGGCTGCTTTACGGGCGGCGTAGCCGAGGATCGCGAACAGCGGACCGGTGCCGAGCACGAACACGGCCATCGTCGCCGCTCCCGACAACGCGGAACCGGACGCGAGCGCCAGCGCCTCAACGGACAGCGTGACGCCACACGGGATCAGCACCGTGGCGAAGCCGAGCAGGGCCGGCGCAAACGCGGCCTGCGACCGTGCGCGGCTCCGCACGATCTTCATCCAGGAGACCGGCGGTTCGATGACGATGCGGCGAAAGCCCGGAACCCCGAGCTGCGCCAGTCCAAACACGATGATCAGCAGACCGGCGCCGATCTGCAGCCACGTGCGGAGCCCGACCGACAGCTCCACCACGCTGCCGAGCGCGCCCAGCAGCGCACCGAGCAGAGTGTGCGAGACCAACTTGCCCGCGAGGAAGCCACCGACCGGGGCCAAGTCGTCACCCAACTGGGCGCGCCAGTTCTGCCGCTCGGCAACCGCGGCAGCCTGCTTGTTCTTCCCACGAACGGCGGGCGCAGCCGGTTCGGCGGTCGCCGCACGCTGACGGGTGATCAATCCGGTGAGCAGGCCGCCCTGCACCGCAGCACAGGACACACCACCGGCGAACAAGCCGGTGACCAGGACAGCAGCAAGATTCACGAAGGCTCCTCCAGGTGGGACGGGAAAGGTCAGAGGACACGCCGAGGTTCCGGTGGCGCGTCGTTGCCCGCCACCTCGGCGTCGAGCCGGGCGCGGGCAGACCTCTCCTAAATCCGCAACAGACAGAGTCTCGCGAGACTTGGCGCTCGCGGCAGGGCGACCGCGCCCAGCGTCATGCGGACAGACCGCGATGTTGCCGCTGAGCTGCGCGAACCGGGCAGCTTCAGCCCGGCGACGATGGCAATGACAGCCACGATGAACATCAGACAGGCGGCGAGGGCGCCACCCGTGTCGCTGCCACCTGGAGTCTCCAGATCCGAAGCCATGAGCATCCCGGCAGCGACGGGGTGTTCGACGGCGGTCTCGTGGCCGCCGTGCGCCATCGACATGCCGTCGGTGCACTGCACGCCCACCACCAGGGCCAACCCGGCGAGCACGGCCAGAACGACGACCAGCCGCGAGAGGTGTCCTCGCGCGCCGTGCGCGGTGCGGGTCGTGCCGTTCATGGCCGACATCCTACGGAGCGGCTGTCAACACCGTGTTTGCCAGGAGGCGGCATCTACTATTTTCGACAGTAGGTTGGCGTGAAGGCGAGGAACGATGACTTCACGCAACGCCGACTTGCGGTTCGGCTGGTCAAACTACGACCGCGCCGCCAGGTACACCTGAGCGGCTGTGCTCTCAGGTTCTGCTGATGCAGGCGTGGCCCGCCTGATCAGTCGACCCCGGCAACGAGGCGGGCGAGCTCCAGGTCCGGATGCCTGCGCCGCACCGCTGCGAGGTCACTGCGGCTGGTGAAGACGGCCAACTCGGTGCCGTCGGCACGCACAAGCACCTCGCTGCGACTGCCGGTGTCGATCAGGTGCCGTCTGCGGGGATCAGTCAGCCTTCGCACGACCGAGTACTCCAGGTGGTCGAGGGCGATCGGCGAGCCGTAGTCGGACACCATGCGGTAGGCGGCGACGTCGAACTGCATCATCCCCACCGCGGCGACAACCACCGCACCACCCCTGTTCCGTCGCTCGGATCGCAACACCCGGACGACACCTTCGGCCTGCAATTGAGCGATGCCGCGGTGGAACTGCTTCACACGACTGAGATCGGCGGGACGTGCCACGGCGAAGTGTGCGGGGGCGAAACTGGGCAGCCGGGGGAAGACCACGCCGGGCTTTCCGCTGTAGAGCGTGTCGCCGACGCTGAGCGTTGTCGCGTTCACCAGGCCGATCACGTCACCGGGGTAGGCGATGTCGAGAGTCGTGCGCTGTTGACCGAAGACCTGGTGGACGTACTTCGTCGCGAACGGCCTCCCGGCGGCCGCGTTGGTGACGACCATCCCCCGCTCGAACACTCCCGAGCACACGCGAGCGAACGCGACTTGGTCCCGATGCGCCGGATTCATCCCCGTCTGCACTTTGAACACGAACGCCGAGAAGGAGGTGTCGAGCTCCCTCTGGTTCCCGGTCGTATCACTCCTGGGCGTGGGAGCCGGCGCCAGGTCGACGAGAAAGTCGAGCAGCTCGCGCACGCCGTGGTTCAGCACTGCCGCTCCGAAGAACAGCGGCGAGGCTTGTCCACTGAGGAACGTCTCGAGGTCGAAGGTGTGTCCGGACTCCGCCAGCAGCCTCACCTCGTCCTGAGCCCGCGCCCAGTCCTCTCCTGCTGCGGCCTGCGCATTGCGCGGATCGAGTCGCTCCTGGGGAGCGGCGGTCGCACCGCCGGCCGTGCGGCCGTATCGGACGAAGGTTCCGTCGTGGCAGTCCAGGAGGCCGCGGAACAGGCCCGCCCGGCTGACCGGCCAGTTCAGCGGCATCGGCCGCAGATTGATGCGCTGAACCAGTTCGTCGCACAAGGCCAGCGGGTCCAGGCCTGGACGGTCCCACTTGTTGATGAAGGTGATGACCGGCAGATTTCGGTCGCGGCAGACGTCGAGGAGCTTGAGGGTCTGCGTTTCCAGTCCTCGTGCGGCATCCAGCAACATCACCACGCAGTCCACTGCGGACAGAGCGCGGTAGGTGTCCTCGGAGAAGTCCGCGTGCCCTGGTGTGTCAACGAGGTTGATCACCTTGTCGCGGTAGTCGAACTGCAGGACCGCCGAGGAGATCGAGATGCCGCGCGTGCGTTCGAGCTCCATCCAATCCGATACGACGCCGCGCCGCCCCGGCTTGCCGTGCACGGCACCGGCCCGGCTGATCGCATTGGCATGTAATGCGATGGCCTCGGTGAGCGTCGACTTCCCCGCGTCCGGATGGCTGATCACCGCGAACGCACGCCGCCGGGCCGCCTCGCGACGAACGTCCGTCGACGAAGCGGCCCCGTGGCGGGCGGCGGCCATCGTTGATTGCTAACTCGCGGAGAACACCACGTCAACCCAGTAGTGGTTTCCTCCGTAGGACAACGTCGGGAAACCAAAGCCGACCTGGTACACACCGTTGGCCGCGCCTTCCCCGGTGGCGGGCGCAGACAGCGGTGGGCTGGTCACCGTGTATCCGGCGAAGTAGCCGGCGTTCACCGAGTATCGACCTGTTGTCGTTGTGTACGAGGCGATGTAGGTCGTTCCGGCGGTCACCGCGAGCGGCGAGGAGAACGTCAGGGTCTGCCAACCGCCCGCCGACTCACCGGTGAAAGTGCCGGTGACCAATCGCTCGCCGCTCGCGGACCACACCGAACCGGTATGGGTTCCGGTGTTGCCGGACCCCTTGTAGAACTTGACGCCGGTGATCGTGCCGTTGACCGCGGGTACGAACCGGACGCCGAGCTCGTAGGCACCGGTGTCGTCCGCAGCCGCAGTCGTCGGCACCGTCGCCGAGCTGAACAACGAACACGGACACGTCTGGCTCGCTGTGGTGGTGAAGGACCACGTGATCGGCTGTGCGGACAGATTTCCGTTCAAGTCCGCCGCACGCACGCTCGCCGTGTAGCGGGTGGAGGCGGCCATCGGTGCCGACGGCGTCCAGATAACGGTTTGCTGGTCGGAGGACCGGCTCAGCGAGCCCGTCAGCGTCGCGCCGCGAGGATCGGCAACGGTGAACTGCGTGTTCGTCAGGTCGATGCGTTCGTCGAACGACGCGGTGACCGTACTGGCCAGCCCGACCCCGGTCGCGTCCGTGAGCGGGGTGTGCCCGGTCGAGGTGGGCGCGGAGGTGTCGCTGTTGGGTGTGTAGACGACGTCGGCCCAGTAGTTGTTGCCCTGGTAGCTCATCGTCGGAAACCCGCCGCCCGGCTGGAAGACGCCGTTGGGCGCGCCCTCCCCGTTCTTGGCCGCGGTGAGCGGTGGTGCGTTGACCCCGGTGGCCTGGAAATAGCCGGCGTCGACCGAGTAGCCGCCGGTCGTGGTCGTGTACGAGGCGGTGTAGGTCAGCCCCGGCGACACGGTCACGGGCGTGGCGAACGTGAGGGTCTGCCAGCCGGTCGCCGACTCGCCGCTGAACGTGCCGGTGGCCAGCCGCTGTCCGGTCGAGGACCACAGCGAGCCTGTGTGGGTGCCGGTGTTCCTCGCACCCTTGTAGAAGCGGACGCCGCTGATCTGGCCACTCTGCGTGGGACTGAACCGCACGCCGAGCTCGTAGGAGCCGGTGTCATCGGACGACGTGAGCGTGGGCTCAGTGGCCCGGCTGAACAACGAACACGGGCACGTCGGAGTCGTGGTCGTGGTGAACGACCAGGTTGCGGTGTTCGCCATGGCGTTGCCGTTGGCGTCGGCGATCAGCACGCTCGCCGTGTACCTGGTCGACGGTGTCAGCGGTGCGGTGGGAGTCCACGTCACGGTTCGCTGATCGCCAGAGAGCGCCACGGTTCCGTAGAGCTTCGCGCCGCCGGGATCGGTCAGCCAGATCTGGGCACTGGCCGGGTCGACAGCTTCGCTGAACCGGATCGAGAGCGGCGCGTTGACCGCGATACCGATGGCATCGACGGCCGGGGTACGAGTGTCCACTGTGGGCGGTGTCGTGTCACCGTTGAGACCGCTGCGGTACACGACGTCGACCCAGTAGTTCGCGCCGTTGTAGCTGGCGGTCGGGAAGCCGCCCCCTGATCCGTAGCGGAACAGACCATTGGGACCATCAGTGCCGTTGGCCAGCGCACGGATCGCGCCATAGCTCGCGGTATGGCCGTTGAAGTAACCGCTGGTCACCGCGTACCCGCCGTTGGGTGCGTAGTACGACACGATGTAGGTCGTGTTCGCCTGTACGACAACGGGCGAGGCGAACGTCAGGGTCTGCCAACCGGATGGCGACTCTCCGCTGAAGGTTCCGGTGGCCAGCAGCAGGCCGGTCGACGACCACAGGGACCCGGTGTGCGTACCGGTGTTGCCGGCGCCCTTGTAGAAGCGGACACCGAGGACTTCTCCCTTGCCGTTGAACCTGACCTTGGTGCCGAGCTCGATCGCCGACTTGTCGTCGGCGTTCTCGATCGCGGGGGTGGCGAAGTCGTCCCACACGGTGCACGGGCAGGTGGCCGGGCGGGGCGAGCCTGTCTTGAACGACCAGCTCGTTTGCGCGGTTTGGTTGCCGGCGGCGTCCTTGACCCGCGCCGTTGCCGTGTAAGTGGTTGCAGCCGTCAGCGTCTGCCCCGGTGTGAAGGTCACCGTCTTGCCGGTTCCCGCCACCGCGGTGGTGCCCGTGACAGCGCCGGCCGGGCCGGTCACGGTGAACTGCACGGAGGCCGGGTCGACGGCTTCGTCGTAGGTTGCGCTCACCGCCGGGGTGAGGCTCACGCTGCTCGCGCTGTTCAACGGGCTGGTGCTGGTCAGCTCCGGCGCACGGGTGTCCGGGCCGGGGTCGGGCGCCCACTGCACGTCGACCCAGTAGTTGCTGTCCTGCGAGCTGCGGTCCGGGAATCCGGTGCCACTGCGGAACACGCCGTTGACTCCGTCGACTCCGGTTTGCAGGCCGGTCAACGGTTCCAGGTACCGCGACTGGCGACTGAAGTACTCGGCGTCGACCGAGTATCGACCGTTGGGCGAGAAGTAGGAGACGACGTAGGTCGTGCCGCCGGTGGCCGCGACCGGCACCGGGAAGGTGAGTGTTTGCCAGCCGGACGCGGTTTCACCGCTGAACGTACCGGTGGCGAGCTGCTGGCCAGTGGCTGACCACAACGTGCCGGTGTGCGTGCCAGTGTTGTTGGCGCTCTTGTAGAAGCGGACGCCGCGAACGTATCCGTTGGTGTTGGCCCGCCACTTCACGCCGAGTTCGAGAGCACCACCGTCGGCTTGGTCCACCACCTGCGGGGTGTCGGCGTTCGTCCACATGCCACAGGGACAGGTTCGCGCGGCGACGCCGGGCGACGCGGTCACCGGCGTAGAGAGGTTGACGGAGTCGTCCACCGCGCGCACACGGAGTTGCGCCGGCCCTGAGGCGGACGGGGTGTAGGTGTAGGTCCAGGCGGTCTTGCCGGCTTCCCAGACAGCCGGATGCCATCGGTTGCCGCCGTCTGTTGAGACTTCGACCCCGGCGACCTGGCCGGCGGCGTCGGTGACCGTGCCGGAGAAGGTGTAGGGCTGCCCGACGGTGGATTGGGCGGGGACGTTGGTGATCGAGACGACCGGGGCTGTCTTGTCGGTGCTCGCGGTCGCAGCGACGAGATCGCTCTGCAACGTCGTGGGCTGCACGCCCATATCGGCCAGGAAGTTGACGGTCGCCTGCTTCATCCGTATGTCAGATGTCGGCGTGTTGGTGAGGAAGGCGTGTTCGTCGTCCACGCCCCACGCCCACTGCACCGTGCCCGCACCGAACACCAGCGCGCCGGAAGCCGCCTTGTAGTAGGTGATCGCGTGCGTCTCGTTGCTCGAACCGTACTGGTCACCCCAGTTCTTCAGCGCGTAGTAGCCGTCGACGAACACCGTCGTGCGAGAGAGTTGCGCGACGCCCGCAGGCTGATAGCCGTTGTCCGGCACCGTGTTCCACTCATACCCGAGGGTGCCCGGCTGGAAGGTGTACGTCGAACCAGCGGGCATGGTCTCCAGTGGCGTGTTGCGCCACAAGCGCATCTTGCCGTAGACCGCAGGCACCTGCAGGGAGTCGTCACGGCGTCCGTTGACGGTGAACCAGTTGCCCAACAACTGGTTCTCTGGCCTTCCGCCGTCCTGTGGCGGGCTGTAGCGCGGGTCGCGCCATGTGCCGGTCCAGTCGTTCAGGCCGTCGTTCTGAGTGCCCTTGGTCTCCTTGAAGCACGCCACGGTGCGCCAGTCCGTCTGGGACGTGTCGATGCTCTTCTCCCAGCGGGTCTTCCAGAAGATCTCGTTGCCGGTCAGGAACGCCATGTGCACGCCGGCGTCCCGCGCCGCCATGACGTTGTTCCACTGCTCGTTCGACCAGTACTCGTCGTGGCCGACGGCCATGAACACCTTGTGGTTCTTGATCAGGTGCCCGCGCCGCGCGCTGTCCACATCGGTCGTGTAGCTGAGGTCGTAGCCGTTGCGCTCCAGGAACCTCAGCATCGGGTACTCGGCGTTGAAGATGAAGTTCTCGTCGCCGTCACCGCCGGTGTACGGGCGGTTGTAGCTCACCTTGTACGAAGATCCACCCTGGCCGGGGCCGTCACCGAAGTAGAGGCTGTTGCCGCCGTAACGGTTGTACGCGACCCAGGTGGCGTCCGAGGTCTGGAAGAGGATCTCCGACGTGGACGTGTCGTCGCGGACGACGAACACGATCTCGTTCTGCACGCCGGTGTCGTTCCGCGTCGCTCGGGCGTAGTAGATGCCGGACACGGCGTCGGACGGCACGTTCCACGTCACCGACACGGCCCAGTTGCCGCAGTCGATGAGTGCCGTCGGCCCGTCCCGCAGGCAAGGCGGCTGGTTCTGCGGCGTGTTGCGGGAGACGGTGCCGACCTGACGCGCGCCCACTCCTCCGTACCAACCGAGCCGGAAGATGTCGAGACGATACGCGGGCGCGCTGGTCAGCATCTTGAACTGGACCTGCCCGCCTGGCGTCACGCTGATGTCGGTGGTGTAGCCCAGGATGGTGTCGTCGCGGTAGGGCGCCTGCCAGTTCGGCGTTCCCGGCTTCGTGTTCTCACACGCGACTTTGTTGACCACCGGGGCATCGCACGGAGCCGCGGTGGCAGGCGGTGCCGTCACCACGTTCACCGTCACGAACGTGGCGGCGACGAGCACGCAGACGACGAGGAACCGCGGGACGAGCCGCGACCGGGGCTGCTGGGCCGGCATGACGCTCCACTTCTCGAACTTCCAACCAGGGCGACGATGCCGCTCGACCGATGCGGTCAGCCCCCAGACCGCTTCGATCACAGTGACGCAGTGCAACATCGGGAATACTATTTGTCTTAGTAGGACACCGTCGTCTGCAACTTCGGTCGGCAAGACCAGCTCGTTACAGCGAATGCGCCGATGCATCCAAAGATCACATCAGCTTTCCGAATGAAGCCAGGTTGAAGCCAGCTACCCACGCGCACGGCGTGAGCCGGTCATGACAGCGGCGATGACCGCTGCAAGCGCGAGCAGTCCGGCGCCCACGACAAACGCCGCAACATAGCCGTCTGTGAGCCCGTCGTCTCCTGAATCACCTTTCGCCGCACTGACGGACAGCGCCACCACGTTGAGCGCCGACACCCCAACCGCTCCGCCGATCTGGCGCATCGCATTGGTCAGTGCGCTGGCGACACCCGAGTCGCCAGACGGCACGCCGTCCAGCGTGATCTTGGTGACCGTGGTGAGGGCAGCTCCGATGCCCAGGCCGCTCACCAGCAGCGCGGGGAAAACCACCGACCAGAAGCCGCTTGCCGGGTCCAGCAAGCCTAGATAGGCGAAGCCTGCGGTACCCAACAACAGCCCTGTGGTCATCACAGCTCGCGGATGCGCTCGACCGAGGATCCGGCCGGCCGCCAACGAACCCACGAAGACGCCGACAGCACTCGGCAGGAACGCCAGCCCGGTCAGCAGCGGCGAGTACTCGCGGACGATTTGCAGGTAGTAGGTCAGGAAGAGGTAGAACGCCAGCAGCGCAGCACCAGCGAGAAACACGATGGCGTACCCGGCACCGCGCACGCGGTCAACCACGATGCGCAGCGGCATCATCGGCCGTTCCGACCTGCGTTCGATGATGACGAACGCGACGAGGAGCGCCAGTCCGGCCAGCCCGAACGCGACCGTGGACGGATGACTCCAGCCCGCGGTTTCCGCCTCGCTGAGTCCGTAGATCAACGTTCCGACGCCGAGCGTGCCGGTGATCGCGCCGGGCAAGTCGTACTTGACCACGGCGTCGCGCGGACTCTCGGCGAGAAACCGAACGGCCGGAACGAGGACGACCAGCACCAACGGAACGTTCACCAGCAGGCACCATCGCCATGACCCGGCTTCGGTGAGGACGCCGCCGAGAACCATGCCCACGGCCATCCCCGATCCGACCGCGGCACCGAAGATGCCGAAGGCGCGAGCACGTTCGCGAGCATCGCTGAACGCCGTCGTCAACAACGCCAGCCCGGCGGGAGCGAGCAACGCGGCGAACACCCCCTGCGCGGCGCGAGCCAGGGGAAGCATGACCGGTCCAACGGCCAGCCCTCCGAGTGCCGAGGTCACCGCGAAGCCGAGCAAGCCGAGCAGGAAGATCTTCTTTCTGCCGTGCACGTCCGCAAGGCGACCACCGACGAGGAGAAAGCCTCCGAACGTCAGGGTGTACGCGGCGACGACCCACTGTTTCGCCGAGTCGGACATACCGAGCTCGGCCTGCGCCGACGGCAGTGCAATGGTGACGACAGACGAGTCGAGAACGATCAGGAGCTGCGCGGCTACGACAACGGCAAGTGTTCCCCATCGCCGGGGATTTGGCGTCTGGACTTCCGGGCTCTCGACGGCCGATGGCGTCGGCTTGGACTGCGACACTGCCTCTCCCCAGGTCGGCAACGTGACAGGGTTACTTAATGACACCCTGTCGCAAAGTTACCGCAACTCAGCGGGCAGCGCGACGACCTGCCGCTCCGTCGAGGAAAAGGGTCAGCTTCCGCTCGAACCAAGCGGCAGTGGGCCCGGACACCGCGCCGACGAGCACCTCGCGCAGGCGCGGGTCATACTGATCGATCCACGGACCGATGAGCTCCTGCCGGCGTCGCTGAAGCACGTCCACCGCGTCATCGTCGGCGCCATCCGCCTGTTCCGGCGCCGCCAGAAACGCCTGGGTGACCAACTCGGCCAACATGTCGACCACGAGCACGGCGTCAACCGGATCGAATCCGTATTCCAGAAGGTGGACTCCGGTCTGGTTGTCACGCTTGACCAAGGCAGGTCCTATGACCCGCAACGCCGTGATCTCCCTGGCCAAACCGATGTGCGCCGAGTAGAGCCGCCAATGTGCCCACGCCGTTTCCTCGAGGTAGGCCCGCCAGTCCTCACCAGGCCCCGGCCACTCGATCGCGTTGACGGCGTGGTCAACCGCTGCGGCCACGAGGTCGTCCCGGCTTCGGAAGTACCGATACAGCGTGGAGTGCGAAATCCCCAGCCGTTCCCCGACCGCGGGCATCGTGAGCCGCGAGAACCCGATCTCCAGTGCAGCCCGGATGATCGCTTCTCGATCGACCAGGGGCGGCCGGCCCATCCGGACGGCAACCTTCCCGCCGTCTGAGGTTTTCACACGCCGCGAACCCACACCCACCCCTTCCGGATACCTGGAGCCAGGGTACGGACTGGCCCACGACGACGAGCCGGGCGAGGTGCCCTCGCCCGGCTCGCATGCCTCACCGCCTAGGGGCCGGTGGTGAACAGGTAGAGACCGTCGTCGCGGTCACTGCCCGCGACGTAGGTCTTGCCGTTGCGGGTGAAGGTCTCGACGCCCCAGAAGTCGTTGCCGTTGGGGGCGAGATATCCGCCGCTCTCCACCAGTTCGCAGTTGTTCGGGCTGACGCACTGGATCCTCAGTGAGCGCATTCCTCCCGCGTAGTACGACAGGTAGGCACGGCGCGAGTCGTTGGGATCGGTCGCGACCTCGTGCACGCTGAGGTCACCGAATCCGACCGCGTAGTTCTCGTCCATGGCCTCGGGGATGGCGAACGTGTCCAGCTCGGCGAACTTCTTGCTGGCGTCGGCCTGGTTGCTGAACAGGTGCACGTAACCCCAGCCGTCGAACGCCGCGGTCGCCTGGATCCGCGCGCCGACGGTGCCGATCGCCGGTCCGTCGGGGTAGGTGAAGCTGACCGGCGTGCCGAACATCTTGTGGTACGCCTCGTGGTTCGTGCACACGCCGACAACGACGTCGACGAAGCCGCCGGAGCCGCAGAACGGCGGGTTCTCGGTTCCGCCGTGCCGCTGGACGAAGACCACGGCGTCCCAGCCGGCGAGCACGGCCTCATGTGCCTTCTCACCGGGGAAGCAGGCGGGCTCAGGCGCGCTCGGGTCGCCGGTCGGTCCACGCTGCAGCGCCACGACCTTCTCCTCCCCCGCCTGCAGCGACGCCTCGTAACCAGGAATCGAGGCAGGCGTCGGGATCGGGGCCGATCCTGGGCAGCCGTAGCCGCCGTAGACGACCGGCCCGTTCAGCTTGTCGTCGTCGAGGACGACGATCGGCGCGGAACCTGGCACCGGCACGGACGGGTACGCGCCTGCGTTCGTACCGCTGGTGATCGAGAAGTTCGTTGCTCCGTAGGGTGCGAAGTCCTCGTCGGTTCCGATGAAGTACTGGTTGTCGGCGGTGAACTCGGCCTGGTGCCCATTGCCCTCAGCCGTGCGCGCGGCCCCGGTCGACTCCAGCAGCTGTGGGTCCGGATGACTGAAGTCCGTGTCGCCGATCAGCGTCGGGTTGGCCGGGTCGTCGACGTTGAGCTGAACGTAGCCACCGTCCCAGTAGGACAGCAGCAGGACCCAGTGCCCGCCGATGTTCTTGACGACCATGTCGTGCAGGAAGACCTCGGTGAGGCCGAGCTGGACTTGGGTGAGGTTCGGGAACTCGGCGTCGACGTCGATCTCGCGGATCAGCCGCGGCCGCTTCGGGTTGGTGATGTCGAGGATGTCGACATCCGCGCCGCCCGACTCGAAGTTGTCGGTCGTCACCACGTACGCCTTTTCCCCGGTGTCCCAGGCGAACGCGCTGTGAGTGTCGTTGGCGTCGCCGCGCGACAGGTTCGCGCGGTCGCCGAAGTGCTCGGAGAGTTTGACCGGCTTGCCGGGGTTGCTGACGTCGTACAGGGAGACGCCACCGCGGCCGTTCTTGCCGCACTGCTCGTTGTTCATCACGAGCATGGTGCCGTTGAAGAACTTCGTGTCGACCTGCAGCGCCTGCATGCCCTCGCCAGGCCGGCTGTCCTGCGAGTGCGGGATGAACCCGATCTGCTTCGGGTTGGCCAGGTCGGTCATGTCGACGACGTAGGCGCCGGCATCGGGGTCGCCGTCTTCGCGGTTGGCGTCACAGGTGGCCCTGCCCCAGTTCGCCAAGTATGCGTACGTGGTGCGCGGGTCGATCGCCACGTCGGCGATCAGGTCGTCGGTGTTGGTCAGGTCCGCTTTGCCCAACAGCTGCAGGTCGCCCCATGCGCCCGGACCGAGCAGATGTCCGTCGATGGGACCATGTTGGCCGGGGTGTGCCGCCACGGGTGCCGCCATCGCCGCGGTCAGCGACGCCACGGCGAGTGCGGTGAAGAGCCGTCTGGTTCTCATTGGTTCTGTCTCCTCGTTGATTCCCCCTCGGACTGGGCCCCGTCACCGACGGGGCCCAGCGATCTGGTGTCACGGCAGGGAGAACTCCTGCGTCTGCGGGTTGAGGTGATCGAGCCGGATGGCGCCGCCGGTGGCGTTACCGCTGAGCCGGTAGACGTTGAGTCCTTCGGTGATGCTGGACTCGTAGATGAAGTTGTTGTACCAGTAGGACGACCAGGCGCCGCCGAGGTCGGGCGGGCTGATCGCGGGCGGGTCGGACCAGCCGATCGTCACCGGGTGGGCGGGGTCGGTGAACTCGGTGGCCCAGGTTCCTGCTTGGTAGTGCCCGCCGACCGCGATGTAGCGGCCGTTGCGCAGCGGCACGATGTTGTAGTTGTGGACGGTGCAGTTCTCCGCGACGCCGTCCTGGCCTCGTGGCAGCACCCACTGGCCGAGTTTCGCCCCGGTGTGGGCGTCGTAGAAGAACAGGCTCTTGTCGACGTCCGGATCCGTGGTCTGGCACTCGGGCTCGGAGCCGCCGCCGGGCTCCCAGCCCAGGATCAGGACTTTGCCGTCCCAGCTGAACGTCGCGGAGTGCCAGCGACCGTTGGTGCCGGCCTGGCCGACACCCGGTTCGCTGACCGTGTAGAGGAACACCGGGTCGGCGAGGCTGCCGCCTGGATGCGCGTTGGCGCCGACGTCGAAGACGTTGGTCGCGTCCGCGCTGGCGCACGCGGCCAGGTTGACGCTGCCGAGGATCACGCCCATGTCGTGACATCCGGTGCGGACGTTGGTGATCGGACCGGCCAGCGGCTCACGCCGCAGCAGGTTCGCGTTCTGCGGCTGCCCGAACGGCACCTCGATCACGTCGATGAAGTCGCCGAGGGCGTTCTCCTGCGCCAGGTTCCCGCTCGTGCCACAGCCGGTGCTGCTGGAGTTGTTGCTGTAGACGATCAACCGGCCGTTGTCCGGGGCCGCGGTGAGGGTGTGCGAGCCGCACGGCAGCTCGACCGACGCGACCAGGCTGGGGTTGCTCAGGTTGCTGACGTCGAAGACGTGCACCCCTTCCCAACCGGCCGGGACGGTCTGCCCGTCGCAGTCGCGCGGTACGGCCTTCTTGGAGTTCCACGCCCTGACCAGGATGTTCTCCCACACGACGATGTCGCCCTGGTCGCCGTTGCAGCGCTGGTGGGCGATCTCGGTCGGGTTGTCGGGATCTGCGATGTCGACGATGCGGAATCCGTCGTAGTTGCCGTGGAAGGCCAGGTTGCCCCAGAAGGCGATGTCGGAGTTGACGTGCCGGACACCGTCCGGCTCACCGAGGAACGTGGCCGGGTGCGGGCTGTGGCCCTTGGCGTGCATGTTCGGGGTGTGCGGGTTCGTGGCGTGATCGGCGACAGCGGTCGCCGGGGTGACGAGAACGACGGCGGCCACGAGCGCACCGACTGTTCGAACGACTCTGCGAGACATTCGACAACCTCCTTGGCTACGGGAAGAGCCGTTCCTGGGTTTGCGGGTTGTCGCGCTGCAGCACTGCCGCACCTGCGACGGCCGGGTGGTCGAGCGCGAACACGTCCAAGCCGCGGTTGATGTCGTTGGCGTAGATGAAGCCGTTGTGCCAGTAGGTGGACCACGTGTTGGCCGCGATCGGGTCGCCCGCGCGGTAGAAGCCGATCTCCACCGGGTTCGTCGGGTCCGTCAGGTCCGCGACCGTCGTGCCACCGGTGTAAGCGGCAGACACGAGGATGTCGCGATCGATGCCGGGCACGTAGTTGAAGTTGTGCATGGTGCACACGCCGTTCTCGAAGCGTGGCAGCTTGTAGTGACCCAGCTCAGCTCCGGAAGCGACGTCATAGGTCCACACCGCACCCTTCGTCGGCGGATCCTCCGCACGGCAACGCGGAATCACGCCGCCACCGGCCTCGTCACCGAACGTCACGCGTTTGCCGTCCCACGTGAACTGCGCCGAGTGCCACGCCTGCACCTGCGGCGTGGTCAGCGTGCGCAGCACCTTGGGATGAGCCCGATCGCTGATGTCCCAGATTTGACCGACGCTCAGGCACGCGGCAGCCGCGAGGTTCAGCGGTGTCAGCACCGTGATGTCGTGGCAGCCTGTGGTGGGCTGCAGAGCCGGGTTGGCGAACTCGAGTCGTGCCGGGTCGAACACCGTCACGCCCGTGGTCGGCGGGGTGGAGACGACCTGGGCCTTCTCCGGGTTCTGCAGCGGTACGTGGACCACTGAGATCTTGCCGTGGAACTGCTGACAGTTCGGGCCCATTGACGTGGTCGTCACCGCATACGACGAAACGTAGACGAACAGGCTGCCCTTGCCCGCAGGCGCAAGCGTGTGGGTGTGCGAGCCGCAGTCGGTGCGCACAGAGGCGATGTGCTTGATGTTGGCGGGATCGCGGACGTCGAAGATCCGCACGCCCTCCCACGCTGCCGGGTTGGTCGCCGGCGTGTTGACGCTGTCGCACTCAGGCCTGCTCTGCGGCGTGTCTACCGAGGAGAACAGCAGTCCGTTGTAGACCGACACGTCGCCCTGCCCGCCATTGCACGGCTTGAAGGCCACCTGCTGCACGGCCGCGGGGTTCGAGATGTCGATGACGCGGAAGCCGCTGAAGGTGCCCGCGTAGGCGTAGTTCCCTTCGAACGCCAGGTCGGACTGGGTCGCGGCGTCCACTTTGGGCAGGCTGTCCAGCAGGGTCATGTTCGCACTGTGCAGGTCGGGCGCACCACCACCGGTCGGCGGATGGGTCCCGCCGTCTTCCGGGTCGTGCGCGCTGGCCGTTGCTGGGATCACCAGCGCACCGGCAACGAGGAGAGCGACGGTGGTCAGCCGCCGTAGTCGGTTCACAGCAGGCCACTCCCTTCGGGGCAAGGGGCAGCGTCGTGCCGCCCCTGTGAGGAGTAATCGACGCGAGCCCCAACAGTGTGACCCGAGTCACCCCAATGGCCTACTATCTTGCTTCGAACATTTTTGTGCGCACGACAGTTGTTCTTGGTTATCAGATCAACTCGTCGCGCGGCGATGACGCACGGCCACCTACGGTCACCGAGACGGGATCAGGTGACCGGGCGAAGGCCCGCGAACGTGACCGCGACAAGCCGACGAACGGCAGCCCCGGAAGGCAGGGTGCCAGCTGCAGCAAGCGCGTGAACGCAATACGCAGCGAGTTCCACAGGTGCCACGTCCACTCTGACCTCACCGGCCGCCGCGGCCTCGGCCAGCAGGTCGCGAATCATGTGAGCAACCCGCTCCTGCGCGTGGCCGACTTGCTCGTCGCGATGGAGGAGTGCCACGAGGTCGGTGTCGAAGTGGCCGTGCGAGCCGTGCGAGATGGCAGCGAACGCCTCGAGAACTGCCTTGAGGCGCCGGGCGGGTCCGACCGCCTGGTCGCGAACCTCGGTCAGACAGGCGAGGTGGTGGGCGATCTGCTCGGCGTGCCAGGTGCGCAAGATCGTCTCGACGTCAGGGAAGTACTTGTAGAGCGTCGCGCGTCCGATGCCGGCCTGCTCCGCGATCTGCGACATCGTCACGTCCAGCAGGCCACGCTCAGCTACCAGCGCCGCGGTGGCGGCCAGGATCGCGTGCCGCACCTCTCGACGGTGCGTCTCGATCGTCTCGTTCCACAGCTTCGGCACGCGCCCATCCTACGGGATCGAGACACTGCGTCTTGATAAATACACAGTGTCTCGTAAACTGCCGGACATGGCTGACACACCGCGTTGGGTGAAGATCATGGGCATCGTCATTGCCGTGGTGATCGTTCTGTTCCTCGTAGCGCTCGCTCTCCCCATCGAGCACGGCCCAGGAATGCACAGGTGAAGCCCCGCCTGCGCAAGCTCGCCCTGACCGCGCACATCGCGTCCTCGGTGGGCTGGTTCGGCGCCGTACTCACGTTTCTGGCCATGGCGATCGTCGGAGTGACCAATCAGGACGATCGCGTTGTGCGTGCCGCGAACCTGATCGCGGAGCCGGTGGTCTGGTACGTGGTTCTGCCGTTCGCGGTCGCGTCACTGCTGACCGGACTGGTCTCGTCGCTCGGCTCCGCGTGGGGCCTGTTCCGGCACTACTGGGTGATCTTCAAGCTGGTGCTGAACGTGTTCGCCACCGTGGTGCTGCTCATCTACACACGAACGGTGGACCAGTTCGCAGCGGTCGCGGCTGATCCGGCTTCCGACCTGGCACCGCTGCGCTCGCCGACGTTCGCGGTGCATGCCGGTGGAGCGCTCGTGGTGCTGGTCGTGGCGATGGTGCTCGCCGTCTACAAGCCGCGCGGCGTGACCGGCCTCAGGATCTGAGTGCGGCTGACGTTCAAGTTAGGAGCTGACTCGCCGGCCAGGCATACTTCCGGTCTGCGGAAGGATGTGAGCGATGCGCGGACTGGGTGAGCTGGAAGCAGCGGTGATGGACGTGCTGTGGCACGCCAGGGAGCCGCTCAGGGTGCGTCAGGTGCTGGAACGGCTGGACACCGGCAAGCAACTCGCCTACACCACCGTGCTCACCGTGCTGGACAACCTGTACCGCAAGGACTGGGTCTCCCGCGAGATGGAGGGCAAGGCCTACTGGTACCAGCCCATGATCAGCCGCGTCGAAGCCGCGACGAACGCCGTGCGCGACGTGCTCGTCGCCTCGGGTGATCCCGAGGCCGCGCTGCTGCATTTCGCACAGTCCGCGACCACCGAGGAGTCGGCGGTGCTGCGCCGGGCGTTCCGCAGGAAAGCCGCCGGAAAATGACTGTCGCGCTGGCGCTGCTGCTCGGGTCCGTCACGATGGGCTGGCTGGCACCACACCTGCTGCGGCGGCTCAGCGACCCGGTGGTCGCCGTCGTCGCCTGGCTCACCTCGATCGCCGCGGTCATGACGACCTCCGCCGTGGCCATGGTGCTGCTCCTGCTACCCGAGCACGGCCTCGCCGCCCTCGACACCCTGCACCACTGCTGGGAGTCGGTGCGCCACGGCACCACACCCACGATCGAAGTGATCAGCGGCCTCACCGGCGGCGCCCTGCTGACCGCTCTGCTCATTCGGTTCGCGATCGTTGGTGCACGCAGCGCTCGACAACGAGCCCACGCCCGCGAGGAACACCGCTCGGTGCTGCGCCTCGCCGGACGACGTGAACCCGGAGCGCATCCAACGGTGTGGCTCGACCACGACCGGCCTCTCGCGTTCAGCCTCCCCGGCAAACCCGGTCTTGTGGTCGCCACGGAAGGACTCCACCGCCACCTGACCCCTGAAGAGGTCGATGCCGTCCTCGACCACGAGCGAGCACACCTCAACGGACGCCATCACCTGCTGGTCGCCGCCGCGGACGCCGTAGCCGCCGCACTGCCGATCCTGCCCCTGTTCAAGCGCGCGGCGAGCTCGATCCGTGAGCTCGTCGAGATGTCCGCCGACCTGGCAGCAGCGCGCATCCACGGCGCAGACACCGTCCGTGCCGCACTCTTGCGGGTGTCGTGCCACGGCGCTCCCGACTCGGCACTCGCGATGAGCAGGGACGCGCTGGACGTCCGCCTGGACCGTCTGCAGTGGCGCCGGCGGATTCCGAACCGCACGCGCAGGCTGCTCTCCAGCGGAATCGCGAGCATCACCGCCATGGCACTGCCCGTCGTCACCGCGTCCGCGGCGATGTTCGCGCTGATGCTGCTGACCTGTTCGTCGAGCTGATGTTCACCGACGCCGGCAAGCCGACCGCCGCGCCGGTGAAGCCGGCGAGCACGACCGCACCGGCCCACAGCGACACCGGCCAGCGCAGCGCATCCGCCATCGCGAGTCCGGCCAGCTGATCGCTCCACACCAACACCGGCATGCCACCGGCGACCGGGCTCGACGCGGACGTGACGTCGCAGAACGTCAGCTTCCGAACGACCGTCCGGGCATACTCCTCTGTGCGGCTAGTGTGGTGCCCGCATCTGTCACTGCTGGTACTCGACGACGAGGATGGTCAGGGTGGAAAGACCGGCGTGGGCGGGCCCCGAGATCGACGCGGACCGGCCGAGTGCGGCCCGGATCTACGACGCGCATCTGGGCGGATTTCACAACTTCCAGGCCGACAGGGATGCCGCGGCGAAGATCGTGGCGTTCATGCCGGAGCTGCCGGACATCATGCGGGCCAACCGGTCGTTCCTGCGCCGCGCGGTCCGCTACCTCGTCGGCCAGGGCATCACGCAGTTCCTCGACCTCGGCTCGGGCATCCCTACGGTGGGCAACGTGCACGAGATCGCCTGGAAGGCGAACCCCGACTGCCGGATCGTCTACGTCGACGTCGATCCGGTCGCCGTCTCGCACAGCCGCACGATCCTCCGCGGCATCGACCACGCCACGGCGATCCAGGGCGACCTGCGCCGGCCGCAGGAGATCCTGTCCAACCCCGAAGTCCAGCGGCTTCTGGACTTCGGGCAACCGATCGCGGTGCTGATGTTCGCGGTGCTGCACTTCGTGCCGGACACGGACGACCCCGTCGGCATCATCCGCTCCTACCTCGACGCGACAGTGCCTGGCAGTTACCTGGCCATTTCGCACGCCAGCCTGGAGGGGCCTGAGCCGGAGAAGGCGGAGGAGGCCACGGAGCAGTTCCGGCGCAGCGTCACCGAGTTCTCGATGCGCACGCGTTCCGAGATCACCGGTTTGTTCGACGGACTGGAACTCGTCGATCCGGGCGTGGTCTACCTGCCGGAATGGCAGCCTGACCCCGGAGACGAGATCGGCGACCCGAGGCGCACCTCCACGTTCGCCGGCGTGGCTCGCACACTCCGCTGAGCGTTCGCTGGCGGCGACGAACCGGAAAAGCTCATGACGCGGAGACGACGGATGCCGCACCGCGCTGTCAACGAGCCGGCGGTTCGGTCAGCGGACCGCGCCTGAGGCGAGGCGGCATTGACCAGTCGGTGCGCACTTGCTCGTTGGCTTGGGCCACGTTGCCGCCTGCGTTGATCCCCGTGTCACGATCGAGAATGCCGCCGTGTTCGGCTGCGGGGAGCTGCCACCAGCCCGAGCAACCGTTGACGCACGGGTGATCGACCTGACTGAGTGCCCATTGGCCGTCAGGACCGGCCATGGGCTGCTGCCAGGTCATGGTGCCCTTGCCGTCGCACAGTTCACACTCAGGTTCCGGCGGCATGTGAGCATGATGCCACCTTCAACTTGCACGAACACTTGAATACGCCCGAATGGGTTAACGCAGCGCGCTGCGACGCTCCTGCGCCGCCCAAGTTCCTTCGGCTGGCGCCCGCCGAGGCCTGACCAGTTGAGCGGAAGCGCTGACCGGGTCGCCCGCAACCAGCCAAGGGAACAACCACTCAGGACCGACTGGATCCCGTTGCCCGCAAAGCTCGACACAGGGAACTCGATCACCAGGGTCAGACTGCGCACAGCTCCGTCCCCAGCGTCGTCGACCTTGCGGCGGTCGAGCTCGACTGTTGACGACACAACTCAGCACGACCGCGAGGAAGATGCGGCTTCCGCGCCTTGGCCATACGGTCACGCAGGCCCAGTGCCCGCAAGCGGACAGGCGGAGCCATGACGTCAAGCCCGCTGTTCGTCGTCGACCGGAAGTCAGTTCACGGCAAAGTGATCTTGAGGGCAGCCAGCGAGATCGACGGCAGCACAACACAACTGCTCGACGCCACCACAGACGCGATCAAGAGCGCCTCAACAGTGGTTGTCATCGACCTGACCGACGTCACGTTCATCGGCTCGACCGGATTGAACAAGCTGCTCGCCGCGACAGACGATTGCCGCGCTCGTGAGGATCCGGCGAGCCCTGTCGACGTAGACCTCGCCGGAGCGACTCAGGTCCAGCCGCGATGACAGCCCACTTCGGACTCCGGCTCGTGGACGGACTGAGCATCGGCTGGGGCGTACTGCCGCGGGACAACGGCAAAGTCGTCTGGGCAGAGGTAGCCCGAACAGGACCTGTCTCGTTCTTGCACACTCCCGCACCACGAGGTTGATCACACGCGACTGCTCAGCGGCGTCACTGGCCCGAGCGGCCTGGACAACGGAGATGAATCCCTGGGAAGTCTCCCGAGGAGTGGGTTCGGAAATGTTCGGGTACTGATGGAATGCCGTGTCAGCGCGTGCACGCACGGTAGGCCGGCGGTCCCGGCCGGTGCCGGGGCGGGACGTTGAGCAAACCAGCTACCGCCGCCGGCCCGGTTGCGGATGCCGCGCCCGCCACAAGGTGATCCGCGGCCGTGTCTTTGGCCGGCGCGCGTCGAACGAGCAACCAGCCCCGTCCTCGACGCCACAACCCCCTGCTCAGAGGCGGCGGGCCGACCGCCAGGCGGTGGAGTACATGCCGCCGTCGTCGAGCAGGGAGGTACCGCCGACGTCACCCATCGTGGGACCGTTGATGCGTTCCCTGCTGGAGATGAAGCGATGTCTGCCGCGGTCGTCGATGCCGAGGTAGATCCCGACGTGATCGAGCGTCTCGGGGTCGTCCTCCACCTCGAAGAACACCAGATCACCCGGCTGCAGCGCGGCGTAGTCGGTGGCGCGGCGACGTTCGTTGGTGACGAGTTGGACGCCGGGCCCGAACTCGGAGATCGCGAAGGCGCGGCGCGGCAGGCCAGGTCCGGCGGTGTTCGTGTTGAGCAGCGGCATGCCGAGGCGGTAGCCGAACACCAGGCGGACGTAGCCGGAACAGTCGACAGCGCCGTAGCGGCCGCGGTCCGGTTCACCGGTGGGGCCGTTGGCGAACGTCCACGGCAGACCGAGGTAGTCGTTGAAGTCCGACTGTTCCTGCCTGCCCGCGC
This sequence comes from Lentzea miocenica, assembly GCF_033949945.1. Classification (NCBI taxonomy): domain Bacteria; kingdom Bacillati; phylum Actinomycetota; class Actinomycetes; order Pseudonocardiales; family Pseudonocardiaceae; genus Lentzea; species Lentzea miocenica. The sequence continues at coordinate 9,911 of NZ_JAXAVW010000059.1, read as the reverse complement.
CGGACGCCTTCACCGGGCCGAACGACGCGTCGCCCCTGAAGCGGACGCCTTTGGCGTCCTTCTCATCGGGCGCGTCGATCGTGTATTGGGTGGCGATCTCCAGCACGTCGGGGGTGGTGTCCTGGCGGGCTGCGCGGAACCACTCGGCGAACCAGCCCGCCTTCTCCGCGCCTGCCGCCCACGGCTGTGGCAACAACCGCACCCACGCGGAGGTGTTGACCGTCGCCGCCGTCGCCTTCGGCTCGCTGAACGTCCGGCGCGAGCCGTTGATCAGCGCGCTCCGCGCGTCGTCGGTGAACGTGGCGACAACAGAGCCGTCGCGGTCGCGCACGATCGTTCTCGCAGGGCTGTTGACCCGCTCGTAGATCAGTTCCGGCACTCCCTGCGTGCTGACCTGCTCCACGGCGGACGGCACCGGATCGGTGGACTCCTGCGGCCAGAACACGACGACGCCGGCGAGGAGCGCGAGGACGGCGACGCCCGCCCCGACCAGCATGCCTTTGCGTTTCATCGGCACCTCCATCACACCGTGGGAACCAGGCCCACCAGGACTCCGCTCGCCAGCACGCCATAGCCTGCGGCGCTGACGACACCAGTGGCGATCATCGTGACCACCGGCGGCTGCCGCACCAGCTGGTAGGCGATCAGGCCGGGCACCACGAAGCCGAGTGTCTGGTGGGCGAACAGCAGCGGGTAGTCGCTCTGGATGAGCAGGAACAAGGTCGACTGCAACAGCACGCCGGTGAGCACGACGGCGGCGAACAGGCGCTTGCCGTAAAGGATGACGACGCGCTGCAGCAACTTGACCGCCCCGAACGTCACACCGCTCATCACGGCGACGAGCAGCGCGCGGCGGTAGTCCTCGACGAGCGTCAGCGCCAGCCATCCCGGCGTGATCATGCCGCCGGGGGACAGATTGGTCGTCAGGTAGCAGGCCAGCGAGAACACCAGGCCGATGGCGAGGCCGAGCGTCGCCACCTCGGGAAGGAGAAGCGAACCGTTAGTCATGGGTGTTCCCTGGTCTGGGCGCTGCGCGCCCCTGGGTCTGAGGGCGCTGCGACTGCGCACGCTGCGGCCTGTGGGGTCGGCGCGGCTGGTCGAAGAGGTGTCCGCGGATGGGCGTGTGGCGGTCGGCCGGGGGTGGCGTGGCCTGCCTGCGAGGCGGAGGAGCCGACGGGATCGGCCTGCGGGTCTCGTGGCGTTGTTCGACGGCTTCAGGCTCGTCGAGCTCGTCCACTGCGTGCAGCAGGGCCTCGCCCTGACCGTGGATGTTGCCGATCGCGACGAGCGAGACGGTGTCGTCCACGTCAGCGAGGATCGAGTCGAGCAGTTCACCGGCGGCGCGCGCACCGCCCAGGTCGTTGACCCGGTCCTGCCAGTCGTCGGCGATGCTGAGTCGCGCGCTGCGGGTCGGCTCGCCGATCAGGACGACGCGGTCGGGGTCGATCCTCGCGACCAGCTCGCCCATCTGCCGGTTTCGCTCGACGCGGTCCGGGCGGCAGTTGATCACAACGTGCAGTGGCCGCGCGATCGTGCCTTGTTCCAGCAGACGCTCGACGTTCATCAGCGTCGATTCGGGGTCGTTGGCCGCGAAGACGTTCGCGAGCTTGATCTGCTTTCCGTCTCGCGTCCGGGTCTGCACGGAGAGCACGCCGGGATCCGGCGGCGCGGCCCACATGCCCGCCAGCGCCAGCTGCCGGTTCACGCCGAGAAGTTCGGCCACTGCCAGCGCGATCGCGACGTTCTCCTTGAACGTGACCCAGGAGAACCCTGCCATCTCCTCGTCGGTGACCGACTCGGGATCGACGGCGATCAGCTCGCAGTTCCGCTTCGCCGCCTCCTGCTCGAGGATCGCCAGCCGGTCGCGCTCGGCGGTCACGCACACCCCGCCTACCGGCATGGACCGGCTCAACGACCGCGCGACGTCGTCGAGCGTCGGCCCCATCTCGGCGAGGTGGTCCTCCCGCACGTTGCACAGCACGCCGATCGTGGACCGGATCAGCTTGCTCTGGTTGATCTCCTGCAGGTCTGGCATCACAGCCATGCACTCGATCACCAGCGCATCGGAGCGGTAGGCGGCGGCGCGGCGCACGATGCCGATCTGCTCGACGACGTTCGCGATTCCCCACTTGCGGTACACCGGCTCCTCGCTGCCGTCCGGGTGGATGAACCTGGCGGCCGTGCCAGTCGTCTTCGCCGTCGTGACCAGGCCACCACCGCGCAACGCACCCGCGCACAGCCGGGTGATCGAGCTCTTGCCGCGAATACCGTTGACCAGCACTCGGTGCTCGATCTTGGAGAGCTCGCCGATGTGCCCTCGCTGCTCGATGATGCCCGCGATCAGAAGTCCGGCGGTGAGCGCCACGAACACCACGTAGAGGTAAGTCACGGGCGTCTGCCTGCTCTGGCCGGAGCGCGCCTGCGCGGTGCCGGTGCCGGAACCGGCTCCATCAGCATCGTCTTCTCGGTCGCGGCGCCACTCGGGCGGCGGACGTCGCCCAGCCGGTCCGGCCCCTGCACGACGGCCTGCCTGCAGATTTCCAGGCAGCTCGCGATCGTGCCGATCTCGTCGTGGCGCTGCGGGTAGATCACCGATTTCCGGTCACCCGCCACGAGGTTGTTTGCGGCCCGTGCGACCCTGCGCAGCGGCCCCAGCACGGTGAACAGCATCCAGCCGTACCCGAAGAGGGTGACGAGTGAGGCGACCAGCGCGAGCAGCTGTGCGTAGCGGCGGGTGTCGTTCTCGGGCAGAGCGAGCTCGCTGCCCGGCTTCTCGGTGGTGACGGTCCAGCCCAGCCGCCCGACGGAACCGCCGAGCACCGCGGCCGACGCCACGATCGCCGGCCCCTTGGAGCCCTGATGGATCTCAGCGACAGCGTTTCCGTTCTGCGCGAGTTCCGCGTTGCGCCTCAAGCTCTCCGCGGTGACCTGCTCGAAGGCGACAAAGCCGTCGGTGGCACTGATCGTGCGGAAGTCGGCGTCGACGACCCTGGCGTGGCCGGGCACCTGGTTCAGCAGGACCCGGAGGTGGTCCAGGTCGAACTCGCCGATCAGCGTCGTGCCGTCGACGGGCAGCGGTACCTCGGCGAAGATCACCGGCACGCGGCCGGACTGGTTCTGCTGCCGCAGACCCGCGTTGCGCGCCGGGCTCTCGGTGGTGCGCAACGGCGGGCGCCCGATCACCTCACCGGTGGCCGCTCCCGTGCGGTCCACCAGGTACAGACTGCGGTATCGGGTCTGGCTGGCCAGCAGCTCCCGCAACGAGGTGCGCAGTGCCTCGGCCGCTTTGCCGTCCTCGTTGCCGGTGCCGTCGGCGAGTGTCTCGAGGTCCGCCAGACCGTCGTTGACGCTGCGCCGCAACGCCTCGGTCGCCTTGCCGGTCTGCACCCGCATGCTCGCCACCACGGCGGCCGGGATCTCCACCTGCGAAGTGCGGTAGGCGATGAGCATCCAGGTCGACCAGCCGAACATCGACAGAGCGACCACGAGGCACACGATCCGGACGCTGGTTCCTCCGGCCTTTCGCTCGGGCTGCGGATCGTCGTCGCCGTTCAACCGGTCCTGGCACGCCCTGCCTGCCGCGACGATCCGCGCCACCTCGGCGGTCCGGCTGGAGCGGATGTCGGTGTCGAGCCGTCCGGCGGCAACGCTGAGCAGGTCGGCCCGCACCGCGACCACCGGCTTGGTCATGTACCGGCGCACCACGAGGAACCCGAGCAGTGCCAGCGCGGCCAGGACGGCAGCGGGGACGATGCCCGAGCCGGTGGTGTCGGTGCCGGCCAGCGGCCCGTCCGAGACGGCGACGACCGCCAGGTCCAGGCTTTCCGGGCTGCTCGACGGCGTCACCCGCGCGTAGGCCAGCGTCGGCTGCACCTGCGCCCCGGCGGCGCCGAGCACGAAGCCCGGCTCACCGGACGCGGCCTTGCCCGCGCCCACGACCAGCGCCTCGGTATCCGCGTCCCGGCCCTGCGCGAGCGGGCCGTTCGCGGCCAGCACCTTGCCGGACAGCGTCGTGAGCAGGAACGACTGCCGCAACGCCTGGTCGGGGTCGGCGTCGGGCAGGCGGATCGCCGTCGTCGCGGCGAGCAGCTGGCCGTTCGGCAGCGGCGACACCGCGATCAGCACGAGTTCGCCGTTGGCGGCGACCGTCGACGCGACCGTCGGGGCCGTGACACTCGCCGGAACCGCCTGGACCGGCACCGGTTCGCCGCGGGTGGCGACCAGGGTGCGGGACTGCTCGGCGAGTACGGACACACCACGCCACTTCTTGTTGCGCATGAGCGCATCGAGCATCGGCTCGGTACCGCCGGTCACGCCGGAGGAGACAGTGCGCAGATCGCTCAGACTCTGGTTGGCGGTCGCACCGATCGCACGCGCGGTACCGACCGCGATCTCCTGCTGTGACTCGATGAACGCCCGCGGGACCTCGCGGCCGTCCCGCGAGTCCAGCAGCACGACCGTCGCCGCGGCGAGGCCGAGGAAGAGCACGAGCAGCACCACCGGCAACGGCCGGACAGCGAACCCGGACTCGGGCAGTTGTGCGGCCAGTCGTCTGGCCGGTCCATCACGTCGTGCAGCGGTCTCATCAACGCTTGGTGCAGTCTTGTGGCGCGCCACGGAATCGGTCCACCCTCACGTCACAGGCACGCCCCCCGACTGCCATGCCCCCCAGGTCCTGGAATCTCCTAGATTGTGCACTAATGCCCGATGCATCTATCACCCATACGGGCGAAACTGGGGATCGAGTGAGTGAAACGGACTACACCAAGTGACGCCTTCTCGCCCAAGGTCGGGTTACTTGTGGATCTTGCTGGCGGTCGCCGCAGCCCTCGCCGGAGCAGTCGTCATCGCGATGCCGGGGCAGGACGAGGAGCCTGCGGCCCCGCTCCGCACCGCGACAGTCAAAGAGCGGGTTCAGCAGTTCTCCGCCGCCCTGCGCGAAGACGCCGCGTACCGGCCTCCCAGCGAAGACGAGCGGCGGAAGTTCGTCGACGCACTCACCACTCTGAGCGCGGGACAGCCGGACGACGTGCCGCGGACGACAGGTGCGTTGCAGCAGCTCGGCATGAGCGTCGAGCAGGGCACCGACAGCCAGACCGGTCGCGCCTACGTGCTGGTCGCGAGCGAACCGAACGCCGAACGTGGCTGGGGTCTCTACGTGATAGATCTCTCCCGGCCGGCGCGGCTGGCGGTGCAGGTGCCACACCCGGCGAACGACCTGCGCACCGACGAGATCGGGCTGGAGCTGTTCCGCAGGGTCCCAGGCACCGTGCTGGCAGTCTCGGGTACGCACCGCGCCGTCTCGAACGGTGCGGGTGACGCCGCGCACAGGACCGACTCGATGTTTCACACGCTGGCCGTGAAGCACTCGGATCTCGGGCTGCCGCAGGTGCAGTTGCACGGGTTCGGCGACAACAGCCTCTCGTCCGCGGACGTCGTGGTCTCGTCCGGCGCGGGCTCCGCCGTGACGGCGCACCGTCGCATCGCCGACGGCCTGGACCGCGTGCTGCGGGTCTGCCGGGCGTGGTCGCGCGACTGCGGTGAGCTGGAGGGCAGGCGCAACAAGCAGGGAGGTGTGGCCGCCGAGCGTGGTGTGCCGTTCGTCCACCTGGAGACCAGCAGAACCGTGCGGGACGATGCCGAACGGTGGCAGGAGATCGTCAAAGTCGCCGCTGAGGCTCTCGGCGACGACTGAGGTTCACCCGATCGGGTTATGCTCCCGGCTGCCCGACGGATCGCACTGGGGAGTGGGTCGGGCGACCCATGTGATCATTCCGAAAGGTTCTGTCGTGCGCTTCGTCCTGCGTCTGAGACGTCGGTGGCCGTTCATCGCGGTGCCCCTGGTCGCTGTTCTCACCGCCGGCGCGGTGGTCTACGCGGTGTCCGATCCCGATTGCACGGACTGCCTGCGACCGGCGGGCGGCGGCAGCATCACCACCGCGCTCAAGGTGACCGGCGAGACCGGCGAACCCCTTGCCGACGCGACCGTCACGCTGCACGCTCCCCTGGACAAGCCGGTGAAGCTGACGACCGGCGACGACGGCGTCGCCGAGGCGCCAGACCTGATGGGCCCCGCCGTGGCCGTCGTCGAGGCCGACGGCCACCTGCCAGAGCCGGTGCCACTGGGTTGGTCGGACTCGGGCAAGCAGGTCGAGATCAAGATGATCGCCCGCAAGGCCAACCGGTTCGCGGTGCACTCGGCTGGTGACGTGATGTTCGGCAGGCGCTACGCCGCACCCACCCAGGAGGAGTCGAGCGGCCGCGCCGAGCCGCTCATCCCGGACGGCGACGCCGCAGCGGGCGCGGAGAACGTGGTGGCGGCGATCGCGCCCGCCTTCGCCGCCGCGGACTTCCGCACGGTGAACGTCGAGACCGTGCTCAGCGACAAGCCTGCCGATGCCGCCTATCCGGGCAAGAGGTACATCCTGAAGTCGGCCGCGCAGACCGCCGCCGGACTGCGCAAGCTCTCCACCGATCTCGCGGTCCTGGCCAACAACCACTCCCGTGACCTGCTCGACGCCGGTGTCGCCGACACCCGCGCCGCGCTGTCCAGGGCGGGCATCGCGATGGTGGGCGCGGGCGCGAACGCCGAGGAGGCCGCCGCTGCGCACCACCGCGACGGGATGAGCGTGCTGGCCTACACCAGCGTCGAGGGCTCGTTCGTCAACGAGAGCTTCCCCGCGGCCGGCGTACGTCAGCCAGCCGACGTCTCGCCGAAGGACCAGTGGCAGTACCAGACCCGCAGCTGGGGCTTCCCCGCCGCGGGCATCCCAGTGCAGCAGCGCCGCATCCGCGAGGCCTGGGAACGGTTCTCCGCCGCCGAATCAAAGTCGGCACCGGAGCAGGTGGCGGCGATGTGGGCGTCGTTGTCCGAGGTGTACCCGGAGATGCAGGACTGGGTCGCGCGCCGCGGCCACGGCGGCGCGGCGGTCTGGGACGACAAAACCTCTGTCGACCAGATCCGCGCGGCCGCCGAGAAGAGCCCGCTGGTGATGGTGCAGATGCACGCCGGGTTCCAGTTCCAGGAAGCCGCGTCGGACAACATCCGCGAGATCGCGCGCAAGGCAGTCGACGCGGGTGCGGACATCGTCGTGGCGCACCACCCACACGTGTTGCAGGGCATGGAGTGGTACAAGGGCAAGCTCATCGCCTACAGCCTGGGCAACTTCGTGTTCGAGCAGAACTTCCTCGCGAGCTTCGCGAGCGCGTTCCTGCGCACCGTGTGGGAAGGCGACCAGCTCGTCGAGGCCAGGCTGTACCCGCTGGAACTGGTGGACTACAAGCCTGTTCCGGTCACCGACTCCGCGGCCCGGCGCGTCCTGGGGAGCATCTGGGAACGCAGCCTGTTACCGCTCGAGTCCTACCGCGCCGACTCCGGTGACATCCGCACGAAACCGAAGAACAACGACAAGTCCTCCACATCCGTCTCGATGGTGCTCGAACGACACACTGCGCGACTCACTGCCGCCACAGCGCAAGACTCCCCGCACAATCAGGAGATCAAGCCGCGCGAACTCGCCGACCTGCCCGTCCCCGCCGGGGCGCTGGTGAAACCAGGCGAGGCGCGCGGCCTCGAGGTCGGCCGGGACTTGTACGGGTGGGGCCACTTCGAGGACGAGACAGCCGACGCCCAGGTCAGCGAAGCGGTGCACTGGAGCGTCAACAGCAAGCGCGAGGGCGTCCGGTCCGGCACCGCCTCGCACGGCCTTCGCAGCCTGCACCTGGAGGCGAAGGACGGCAACGCCGTGCAGACCCGTCCGATCGCACGGATTCCGTTGCCACGCCACCGCGCCTACGAGGAGAAACGCGGCAAGCCGGCCCCGGCTGACCCAGTGCCCTCGTACTCGTTCACCGCCAACGTGCGGCGCTCCACATCGGCTGTCCCCGAACTGCGCGTCGACGTCTATCACTTCGACGACAGCAACCCGGCCGAAGACCCGTCATCAGAGGTCGTCGCCACCTACACGAAGCCAGTCGACGTGCCCGCCGACGGCAAGTGGCACCGCGTGGTCATCGACATCCCGGTGTCCGAACTGGACAGCGGCCCCGGGCAAGGCAACATGATCATGCCTTACCTCAAACTCGGCGCGCCGGCTTCGTCCAGCCAGACCGCGTGGGCCGAAGTCGACGAGCTGCGGTTCTTCGAGTGGCGGGAAGCAACCGATGCCACGGTGAAGGCGTTCGGCTCCTACGGATGGGTTCGCAACCGCACCGACGTGTCACTCACGCTGCCGTACGCGGTGCGCGAGCAGTAACCTCGCTCACCACCTGGTCCGGCATGGACGCCGAGCAGGTGTGGCAGTCCAGGCTACCGTCCGTCGGCGGCTACCCGCCCGGTCGCGTTGCCGTCCCGGCGGGTACCGGAGGCCGGATCACCGGAGTGTTGGAGATCTGCTGGTCCGCCAACGCAGAACCGCAGCCGCTGAGCGTGCGGAAGCAGGTGGAGGCGCTGGCGGAACTGTGCGCCGCCACCCTCGACGTCACCGGGCCCGCCGCCCACGTCACCTCGGCGCCGTCCGAACTCGCCGACCTCGCCGGCGGCCTGCTCGATCCGGCACTCGTGCTGGGTCCTGAGATCTCACCGGACGGCGTGCTGGCCGACTTCCGGGTGCATCACGTCAACAACCGGTTCGTGGACATCGCCGGCAGACCGCGCACTGCGGTGGCAGGCAAGTTGCTGCTGGAGGCCTATCCGCTGGCCGCGGCGGACGGCAACCTGTTCGACAAGATCGAACACGTGCACGCGACCGGTGAGCCGTTCCGCGCCGAGCACATGACCCTGGCGGCGCTGGTGGACGAAGTGCCGTTGACCGTGACCGCCAGCGTGAGCATCACCCGCCTCGGTGTGCTGGTGCTGGTCGTGTGGCGGCTGCAGGACGAGGCGGGTCGTCTGGCGAACCTGCCGCAGCACGCGCAACGCCTCGGCCGCATCGGAGGTTTCGAGGAAGACCCGCACAGCGGCAAGGTCATCTGGACCGGTCAGCTGTACGCGCTCTACGGTCTCCAGCCCGGAGCGGATCCCCTGCCCCTGACTGACATCACGGAACACGCTCACCCTGACGACGTCTCCTCGCTCCGAGGGTTCCTCCGCAAGATCGAGCACCACCACCGGCCCGCATCGGCGGCCTTCCGGCTGCAGCGCATCGACGGCGGCACCCTGGCACGTCCGCGTGATCGCCGAACCGGTGGTCGACTCCCAAGGCGCATTGCTCTCGATCCGCGGGGCCCACCAAGACGTTTCGGCACAGCACTGGACCGAGGTCGCGTTGTCAGCGGCACAGGACCAACTCGCCATCACCTCGCTGGAAGCAGCTGAACGCAACAAGCTCATGCTGCAGCTGCAGCAGGTGATCATGCCGCCCGCGCATCCCACGATCGACGCGTTCGGGCTGCGGATCGCCGTGCGCTACCTGCCCGCCGCGCAGGAAGAACTGGTCGGCGGCATGACCGGCCACGGCATCCAGGGCGCCACCGGAATGGTGGCCCTCCGAAACGCACTGCGGGGTCTCGCCGCCACCGGCGCCGGACCCGCTCAGCTCCTGCAGTGGCTCAACCTCATGGCGCACAACCTCACCGACAACATCATCGCGACCGCGATCTGCGGCCTGTACGACCCGCAGACCCGCGTACTGCGCTGGGCCCGAGCCTGACACCTGCCTCCGGTCCTGATCAGGAACCGCACCGGCGAACTGCTACCGATGCTGCGCGGCATCTTGCTCGGAGCCCTCGCCGAGGCGTCCTACGAAGAAGCCGAGATGCGGCTGGAACCAGGCGACATCCTGGTGCTCTACACCGACGGTCTGATCGAACGCAGGGACGTGGCGCTGGACGAGTGCCTGGACCACCTGTGCGCAGCGGTGACCGATCCCCCAACCGATCTGGAGGAGCTGCTCGACCACCTGCTCGCCAAC
>NZ_JAXAVW010000058.1:0-32722 GCF_033949945.1 Lentzea miocenica | reverse complement strand
CCGCCCGCCTGGTGACGTGCACGCGAGACCGCCTGGGCCGGACGACAGATCCGGCGAAGGACACCACGGTCAGTTGCTTTGAGGGTCAGACCGACCCAGGCGATCCCGCCACGACATCCTCTCTGTTGCTTTGGGCGGAGTGGCGTTGCGTAGGTGGTGCGGTCCGCCCGGAGCGCTGTTTCAAGCGTTAAGAGCCTCGGCTTCGCCATTGGGTCGCCTCGCCTGCGGCATCGGCGTGGGCCTCGGCTGCGCCGTGGCTGGGCGGGGGTGCATTGGGTTTGGTGTTGGGTGAAATACTTGGGTGAACTAGCCGTGGTGAGAGGTGGGTTCAGTGCTGCGTGGAGATGTCGGGCTTGAGCTGGGCCAGCGGGTCGCGCTTGCGTTGCGCGACGCGTTGGACGTGGACATCACCGCCGAGGAAGCGCTGATCCGACCGTCCAACCGCGACGGTGTTGATTATCAGTGCAACGTGGCGATGAGTCTTGCGAAGAAGGTCGGGAAGAACCCTCGTGAGGTTGCCCAGCTGATCGTTGAGCACCTGGACGCGGCTGATGTGCTGGAGGCTTCGGAGATCGCGGGGCCCGGGTTCATCAACCTCCAGTTGAAGCGGGAGTGGCTGGAGGCGGAGGCCGCGAAGCTGCTCGGCGATGAGCGGATCGGGGTGCCGGTTGCCGAGGTGTCCCGGCGGATTGCGATTGACTACAGCAGTCCCAACGTGGCCAAGGAGATGCACGTCGGGCATCTGCGGTCGACGATCATCGGTGACGCTTTTTGCAGGCTGCTGACCTTTGCCGGGCATGAGGTCATTCCGCACAACCATCTTGGTGACTGGGGCACGCCGTTCGGGATGCTGATCGAGCATCTGACGGATGAGGGTCACGGGGCTGAGCACGAGATCGGTGACCTCAACGCGTTCTACCAGCAGGCTCGGGCGAAGTTCGACGCTGATCCGGAGTTCGCCGATCGGGCGCGGCGGCGGGTTGTGTTGTTGCAGGGTGGGGACGAGGCCACGCTCAAGTTGTGGCATGAGCTGGTGGGGGAGTCGCAGCGGCACTTCAACCAGGTGTACGAGCTGTTGGGGATCGGGCTGACGGCTGAAGACAACTATGGTGAGAGCTTTTACAACCCGTATCTCGCGGACACGATCACCGAGTTGCAGCAGAAGGGTCTGGTCGAGACCAGCGACGGCGCGCTTTGCGTGTTTCCGCCTGGGTTCACGAACCGTGAAGGGGATCGGCTGCCGCTCATCATTCGGAAGAGTGATGGTGGGTACGGATACGCCACGACGGATTTCGCGACTGCCCGGTACTGGGTGCGGGAGCGCAAGGTCGACCAGCTGATTTATGTGGTCGGGTCGCCGCAGGCTCAGCACTTCCAGATGATTTTCGCGACGTCCAAGCAGGCCGGGTGGCTGGATGACGCGCACACGGCGGTGCACACCGGGTTCGGCACGATTCTCGGGTCTGACGGCAAGACGATTCGGACGCGGGCCGGTGGGACGATCAAGTTGATCGACCTGTTGAACGAGGCCGTCGAGAACTCGTACAAGGTGATGCCCGAGACGTCCGAAGTGGAGGGTGCGGAGAAGGACGCGCTCGCCAGGACGATCGGGCTGGGTGCGGTCAAGTACGCGGACCTCTCCAACGACCGGGAGAAGGACTACGTCTTCACCTGGGAGAAGATGCTCGCGACGACTGGTGACACGTCGGTGTACATCCAGTACGCGAACGCCCGGATCCTGTCCATTGGGCGCAAGGTGGGGCGTGAGGCTCCCGCTGACGCGCCGTTGGTGTTGCGGGAGCCGGCCGAGCGGGAGCTGGCGTTGAAGCTGTTGCAGCTGCCTGTGGCCGTTCAGGCGGCCATTGACGAGCTGGCGCCGCACAAGCTCACGAACTACCTGTTCGAGACGGCTACGGCGTTCTCGACGTTCTACAACCACTGCCCGGTGGCCACGGCGGAGAGCCAGGAGTTGCAGGACTCGCGGTTGCACCTGCTCACGCTCACGTCGCGAGTGCTCACGCTGGGGTTGTCACTGCTGGGTATTGGGGCACCCGAACGGCTCTGACAGGTTTACCCCTGGTCAGATCACGGGTACGCAGTGATCGCAACTCTTCCGCCCAGCCATAGGGAGTCGCGATGACCTGCACCACCCGTTTGCCCAGGCCGGTGACCGAGGTCTGGGACTGGCAGATGGAAGGGCTGTGCCGCGGCCAGAACAGCGCTGTCTTCTTCCACCCCGACAACGAGCGCGGTTACGCGCGAGCGGCTCGGGAGGAGAAGGCCAAGGCGATCTGCGCGCAGTGCCCGGTGCTGGCGCAGTGCCGCGAGCACGCTCTCGACGCCCAGGAACCGTACGGCGTGTGGGGCGGCATGGGAGAGGACGAACGGCGTCAGATCATCGCCGCCGCCCGGCGCCGGGTGCGGGTCGCTTCCTAGCTCCGTGAGCGGTTGGGCGACGTGAGTGGTTTTGGCCGCCTCGGCGACGAGCAAGGCGGCCAAAACCACTCACGGAATCACTCCTCCAGCACGTCTCTCAGCTGACGCAGCGTCTTCGCGAGCAGCCGCGAGACGTGCATCTGCGAGATCCCGACCTTCTGCGCGATCTGCGTCTGCGTCATGTTGCCGAAGAACCGCATGATCACGATCTTCCGCTCCCGCTCGGGAAGCTTCTGCAGCAACGGGTGGAGAGCCTCTCGCTGCTCGATCATCGCGATCTCGGGGTCTTCCTCGCCGATGGTCGAACCCAGTGAGATCGACGAGTCCTCCGACATCAGCATGTCGTCCAAAGAAGCGCTCTGATAAGCGTTTCCGGCCGCGAGTCCTTCGTGGACCTCGTCGCGCGACAGTCCCAGGTGCTCGGCCAGCTCCGACGGTGTCGGTGCTCTGCCGAGGGACTGCGACAGCCGCGAGGTGCCCGCGTTGATCGCCAGGTGCAGCTCCTTGAGCCGCCTCGGCATCCGCACCGACCAGCTCGAGTCCCGGAAGTACTTCCGGACCTCGCCCATGATCGTCGGCACGGCGAACGACAGGAAGTCGGAGCCGCGGTCGGGGTCGAAGCGGTCGACCGCGTTGATCAGGCCGACCGTCGCGACCTGCACGAGGTCCTCGTGCGGTTCGCCGCGGTGGCCGAACCGGCGGGCGATGTGCTGGGCGACCGGGAGGTGCTCGGTGACGAGCCGGTCCCGCAGCGTCTCCCGCAGCGGACCCTCCGGGGTCGCCGCGAGCTCCGCGAACAGCGGGGCCAGGTGGTCGTAGTCACCGCCGGAGCGCTTGGGGGTCTCTTCGCGTTTCGGCGTCTCCTCCGGGGAGGTTTTGGTCGCCTCCTCCGAGCTCGTCACGCATCCACCGCCCCTGCCGAAGACTTCACGAGGCCGATGTGGACCGCGAACCCTTCGGTTTCCTCGACTCTGGTCTCCACGGAGTCCACGAGCGCGGTCAGCACGCGCCAGCCGAAGCTGCCCTCGTCGGGCCCGGCCGCGGACTTGCCGGCGACCTTCGCGCGCACGTGCACCGCGCCCTTGCCGTCCACCGCGAAGTGGCAGCTCAGGACCGCGTCATCGGCGGCCATCGTGATCAGCGTCGAGCACGTCTCGTCCACCGCGAGCTTCAGGTCCTCGATCGAGTCGAGGTCGAAGTCCTGTCGCATCGCGATGTCCGCGGCAACCGCGCGCACGATGGACAGCTGCGTGGGATCCGCGGCCATCCGCAGTTCGACCCCTGACAATTGCGTCACACCCACCTCGTAGTCCGTTCTGCTGAAGGCCGGCATGTCATTGCCGTACCCGAATCGATTTCGTTTCACACGTGTATTGGCATCGCGCCCAGGGAAGCCACCTGAGGCAAGGACCAACGGGAGGAGAGCTGTGCTGGCGCACGAGGACTTCCTGGCTCTCCGATTTCCCGCCGAAGCGCACGAGGTGGCGCCGGTGCGGCACCAGTTGCGCGAATGGCTGGGGGACAGCGAGCTCACCGAGGACGAGGCGGTGGATCTCGTTCTCGCGGTCAGCGAAGCGGTCAACAACTCCGTCGAACACGCCTACCCGGGACCCGCTGGGGGCACCATCGAGGTCAGGGCGCGCATCGGCCGGTACGGCGCCGTCCACGTGGACGTCACCGACCACGGCCAGTGGCGCGTTCCGCCGCCCGCGCTCACCACGCGCGGCAGGGGTCTCCTGCTCATGCGGGAGAGCGTGGACGAAGTCGAGATCGACCGCACGTCGAGCGGCACCACAGTGCGGCTCACCAGAGCGCGTGCGCCCGCGCCCGCTCAGCGGGCCGCTCCGCCGGAATGCGAGGTGCACGTGTACGAGACCTCCTCCGGTGTCGTGGCCGTCGTGCGCGGGAACGTGCCGGTGGCGTCCGGCCCATCGCTGCGCCGGATGCTCATCACCGCCGCGCGGGGCGGCAGCGTGCCGCTGACCGTCGACCTCACCCGGCTCGGTGAGGACAGAGGTGGCGTCGAGCAGGCATTGAGCGCCGTCACCGAAGCATTGGAAGCGGCAGGGAACCGCCTCGCGGTCTGCTAGCCCGGATGCTCGGCCAGCCCGGATGCTCGGCCAGCCCAGATGCTCGGCTAGCTCAGTGCGGCGTCTACGGACTCGTGGATGCTGAACACCTCACCGAGGCCCGTGGCCTCCAGCGGACGCGTCACGGCACGCGCCTTGGCCACGACCTTGAGAGCCGCCTCGTGCTGTGGCGCCAGCCTCGCGGCCTCCACGAGCACCGCCAGGCCGGCGGAACCGAGGAACGTCACGCCGGTCATGTCCACCACGAAGGTGCCGCCGTCGGCCAGGCCGTTCACCAGGGCGTCGCGCAACGTCGGCGCGGACACCATGTCGACCTCACCGGAAACGGCGAGGACCGAGACACCGGCCGCCGGCTGTCGCACCGACAGCTCGATGGTCTGCTCCGCACGCGGGTCCTGCACAGTCACCGATGTACTCCCTCTCAGAACGCGGGGAGCCGCCACTGCAGCGGCCCCGATGCGGCTGCTGGCTCAACCGCTGCGGCCCCACCGTACGGGAGTGGCCGCTCTACAGGACAGATCGAGGAGTCCTTACCCAAACCGAGACATGCTCAAACGTTTTCGGTCACATCTTGATGGCGGTCCACAGTTTGTGCGCGGTGTCGAACGCGGCCTCCGGCGGCTCGACGACCCCGACCTCCTCGGCGCCGTCCTCCAGCGTCCCGCCGACGATGAGCACCAGCGCGGCGGCCAGGTGCCGCAGCTTCACGTTGGCGTTCTGACTGGTCCGCACGAGCAGTTCGAACGCGTCGCCCGGCGCGCACTGCCGTGCTCCCATCACCAGGCCCTTCGCCTGCTCGATGTACCGGCGGTGCTGCACCATCCGGACCATCTGGTCGGCGCGCAGGACCTCGCCCGCGCAGAACTCGATCACCGCTGCCGCGGTCGCGACGAGCGGTTCGATCTCCTCGATGGCCTGCAGATCGCTGACCCGTGGCGAATGGTCGAGGTAGACGGTGAGCACGACCGGACCGCCGTCGCCCCAGCTGCCCGGCACCGCGACGACGTCGACGCCGGCGACCTGACCGGACACCTGCCGTTCGTAGCGGGAAGCCTCGACCAGCGGTCCCTCGCCACCGTCGAGCTGCGCCTGGTCCAGCTCGCCTGCCCGGCCCGCGGCTCGCAGCAGCTTGCCGTCCGGCCACACGCTGAGGCCCACGCCCACGCAGCCCTTGAGCTGCGAGCTGAGGTGGTCCATCAACCGTGAGATGAGCTCCGCACCGAATTTCACCTGCTCCACGCAGTGAGGTTAAGCCCTGCCGATAGCGACCGGACGCCGTGCGGTCATCGGCGTACGACGAACGGTTGCGTAGGCAAGCAACCCGCCATCTGTCGAACTTCGGGCCCGAACAGCTCGGCGCGCCGATTGATCCAGTTAACGCTAAGGACCCAAACAGGACACGTGTTCTGAACCACAGTCGGACAGAATTCGTTTCCAGGGATAACGCCGGAGCCCCGGTGCGCGACATCCCTGTTGTCACGGAGGGACTGAAATGAGAACCGCCATGGAGACCCAGCCGCAGCAGGCCGCAGAGATGCAGACCGGGCTGCCCACCACGCCGTGCAGCGTGGTGTGGAGCCGGGGTCACGCCTACGTGCTCGAGGGTTTCCGCGCTCGCTGGGTGGGGCGCGACGACCGGGGCCGCCCGCACGCCATCACCGGTGCCGAGATGCAGCGCCGAGGCTGGACGCTCTTCAAGACAGCCTGAGCCCGACCTGTAAAGAACAGAACACCCGCACCACCCGCAACCAGTCGCACCGCGTGCCGTGACGCCATCCGGCAGCCCCTGCGCAGTCACTCGTTTAGAGTGCGGGTGTGCGTGATCCGGCTGATCGCCTGCTGACGATTCCGAACCTGCTCAGCGTGTTGCGGCTGGCCGGTGTTCCGCTCTTCCTGTACCTGTTGCTCGGACCCCGCGAAGACGGCTGGGCGCTGCTCATTCTCGTGTTCGCGGGATTCTCCGACTGGCTGGACGGCAAGCTCGCCCGCTGGCTCAACCAGATGAGCAACCTGGGCGCGCTGCTCGATCCCGCCGCCGACCGCCTCTACGTGTTCTGCACGCTGCTGGCGTTCGTGATCAGGGACATCGTGCCGCTCTGGATCGCCCTGGTGCTGGTCGGGCGAGAGGTCGTCGTCGGCATCTGCCTGCTGGTCCTGCGGCAACGGGGCTGGGCCCCGTTCGAGGTCACGTACCTGGGCAAGGCCGCGACCTTCAACCTGCTGTACGCCTTCCCCCTGCTGCTGCTCGCGCAGGGCGATTCGGCGTGGGCGCAGGCCGCCCAGCCGATCGCCTACGCGTTCACGGTCTGGGGCGGGGCGCTCTACCTGTGGTCGGCGCTGCTGTACGTCTACCAGTTCTTCCTGGCCCTGCGGGTCACTCCCGGCAGGGCCGCGTGAAAAGATCACCCCATACAGGTTCAGCACGAGGAGCGCAGTCAGTTGATTCCCGAGGAGCTTCGCTACACCGAGGAACACGAGTGGGTCGCCAGCACGGGCGAGAACACCGTGCGGGTCGGCATCACCGACTACGCCCAGGAACAGCTCGGTGACGTCGTCTTCGTCCAGCTGCCCGAGGTCGGCCACACAGTCGCGGCCGGCGACACGTTCGGCGAGGTCGAGTCGACCAAGAGCGTGTCCGACCTCTACTCGCCGCTCGACGGTGAGGTCGTCGCCATCAACGACGCGTTGGTGCAGACGCCGGACTCGGTCAACACCGATCCGTACGGCGAGGGCTGGATGGTGGAGATCCGTCTGAACGACGCGGACGCGCTGGAAGGCCTGCTGGACGCGGAGGGCTACAAGGCCTTGGTGGAGAAGGAGTGACGTCGATCTTTCGCCGCCTCTTCGGCCGGAAGGGGAGCCGCGCTGAGGGTGGCGACCCGAACGCGATAGGTTTTACCGGAAGTGACGGATCCAGCAGCAGGAGGAGAGCTCAGGTGAGCACGAACGACGGCCCAGGCGTTCCGCCGGAGCAGTCCCCGGAGCGGACCTCCGTCTTCCGGGCGGACTTCCTCCAGGAGATGGAGGGCGGCGCCGAGGCGCCCGCCCAGGAGCCGGCCGTTGCCGGTGTAGACGCACTTCCCGCCGGTTCCGCGCTGCTCGTGGTGAAGCGCGGCCCGAACGCCGGTTCCCGGTTCTTGCTGGACCGCGACACGACGAGCGCGGGGCGCCACCCCGACAGCGACATCTTCCTGGACGACGTGACGGTCTCGCGCCGCCACGCCGAGTTCCGCCGGGAGAGCGGCGAGTTCGTCGTCATCGACGTGGGCAGCCTCAACGGCACCTACGTCAACCGCGAGCCGGTCGACCAGGCCGTCCTCGCGAACGGTGACGAGGTCCAGATCGGCAAGTTCCGTCTCGTCTTCCTGACGGGTCCAGGCTCCGCGGGAGCCTGACGCGTGACGGCCGGGCGGCCACAACGCGGGGTGCTCAGCATCGGGGCGGTGCTCTCGCAGCTTCGTCCCGAGTTCCCCGACGTCACCATCTCCAAGATCCGCTTCCTGGAAGCGGAGGGGCTGGTCCGCCCGGCACGCACGGCCTCCGGCTACCGCCAGTTCTCCGTGGCGGACGTCGAGAGGCTGCGGTTCGTGCTGTCCGCACAACGCGACAGATACCTGCCGCTCAAGGTGATCCGCGAACAGCTCGACACCGTTCCCGCGGACTCCGTGTCGGTGTCGCGGATCGATCTGCTGGCCCAGGCCGGAATCAGCGCGGAACAGCTGTCCCAGCTGGAACGCGACGGCCTGCTGCGCGCCGGCCCCGGCGGCCGTTTCACCGTCGATGACCTCGCGACGCTCCGCATGATCCGGACGATGACCGGACTCGGCGTCGAGCGCGAGCACCTGCGCGCGGTCCGCGCGGCAGCGGATCACGAGGTGGTTCTGCTGAAATCCTTCTCAGATCCCGAGACGGTTCGGGAATTGGCTGACCTGTTCACCTCGTTGCACACGTTGTTGGTAAGAGCGGGCCTGCGGCAATCATCTTGATCACGTTCTGCCCGCAACAATTGAGCACACGGCCCGCTTGGCGGGTAGCGTCGAACGCATACGCCGGGGGATGCTCGGAGGCGAAACCGGGTACTCCCCAACGAGTCAGAGGGAGGCGAGACCCGATGAGTGAGATGCGCGTCGTGGGCGTCCGGGTAGAGCTGCCCCAGAACCAGCCGATCCTTCTGCTGCGCGAAACCGAGGGCGAGCGGTACCTGCCGATCTGGATCGGGTCCGTCGAAGCCACTGCCATCGCACTCGAGCAACAGGGTGTCCGCCCGGCTCGGCCTCTCACCCACGACCTGCTGAAGGACGTCATCGGGGCGCTGGGCCGCAACCTCGAACAGGTGCGGATCACCGACCTGCAGGAGGGCACGTTCTTCGCCGAGCTCGTGTTCGACGGCGACGTGCGGGTCTCCGCGCGACCCTCGGACTCGGTGGCGCTGGCGTTGCGCGTGGGCGTGCCGATCCACGCGGAGGAGTCCGTCCTGGCAGAGGCCGGCCTCATCATCCCGGACGAGCAGGAGGACGAGGTCGAGAAGTTCCGCGAGTTCCTCGACTCGGTCTCCCCGGAGGACTTCCGCGGAGCGGACACATAAGCACAGTCGCGGAGCGGACACATAGACGGGACATGGGCAGTGTCGCTGTCCGTCTTGTTTGGAACCGTTATAACCCACAAGCGTGTCGCTCACTCGGGCTACTTTCTGCACGCTTTGGCCGCTAAACGATCACTAAACGTCACCTGAACGTCCCACTTCGGGTGACGCTGTGACTCTCCACCTCAGGTTGAGGGTCGATCCTCCCCGCGCGTCGCGTTGACCTGCCCTCCGGCCGGTCTTACCGTCGAACTCGAGTGGACGTCACCCGGTTCGTGAGAGCTGACGTGGTGGCTTGACGGCCTCGACTTTCGTGGCCGTTGGCGAGGGGAGGCAGGCGTGGCCGAGGAAGCGCCCGTGAGGGCCGAATCCGGGCAGCAGGGTGAGCTGTTCCCGGACTCCTCGCTGCCGGACGAGCTCGTCGGCTACCGGGGTCCCGCGGCGTGTCAGATCGCGGGCATCACGTACCGGCAGCTCGACTACTGGGCCAGGACCGGACTCGTCGCTCCGACGATAAGGATGGCCCACGGTTCCGGGAGTCAACGGCTCTACTCCTTCAAGGACATCCTGGTCCTGAAGGTGGTGAAGAGACTGCTGGACACCGGCGTCTCGTTGCAGAACATCAGGGTGGCCGTCGACCACCTGCGCCGTCGTGGCGTGCAGGACCTGGCGAAGATCACCCTCTTCTCGGACGGCACGACCGTCTACGAGTGCACCTCGCCCGAAGAGGTCGTCGATCTGCTGCAGGGCGGCCAGGGCGTGTTCGGCATCGCGGTGAGCGGTGCGATGCGGGAGATCTCCGGCACGATCCACGAGTTCCCGGCCGAACGTGCGGACGGCATGGAGATCGCTCCCATGACGGAGGACGAGCTGACGCGCCGCCGGCGGGAGCGCGCGACGGGCTGAGCAGACCATGGCCGACTGGCTGTCCTGTGTGGCCAGTCGGCAGCAGCGTCTCCGATCACGCGCTCCCTAGCGTTGAGCGCATGAAGTGCACACCCTCCAAGCAGGTCGTGAAGGTGCTGGCGGCCGCGGTGAAGCGAGCGTCCCGGCTGGAGTTCGGCTTCGTCGGCACCGAGAACCTGCTGATCGCCCTGGCGGACACGATCGGCCCCGGCCGCAGGCTGGGCGTGAAGTCGGTGCGGGCACAGGCGATGGCGCGGGGTGTCGACAACTGGGCCGGTGACGACGGCGGGTCCGGCGACCCCGGTCCGGACGTGACCGCGTTGATGCGCGCGGCCCACGACCACGTCCTCGTCGAGCCCGCGCTGCCGGCGAGTCGTGCGCTGGACGGGTGTCTGCGCGCGGCGATCGCCGCGGCCGGCGACGGTGTGCTGACCACGACCCACCTCTCGGTGGCGTTGCTGTCGCTCGAGTCCGGACGGGCCGCTGACCTGTTCACCGTCCTGCGCGTGGACGTCGACGCCACGACCGCGGCCGTGCGGAAGGCCGCGCAACCGGAAGAGGCTCCAGCCGTGTATCTGCTGCGCCGGGCCGGCGCGTTGGAGGGTGACTCCGGTGGCGGCTACGTGCGGTGGCTGATCCGGTTCGTCGCCCGCGGCCAGGGCCTGGGCGGACCGGTGCTGACCGTGGTGCGGAACGAGGCGACGAGGCTCGCTGTGGCAGCCGGACGCCAGGAAGCAACGGCCGCCGACCTCGTGGCGGCGGTGCTGACGGTCGACCACCAGCTGACGGTCGCCGGGCGGCGGTTGCGGCCGGAGTTCGAGTCCGGTGGGGCGGCGGCGCTGCGTGCGGCGGGAGTGGATCCGGCCACGTTGCCGGCCGCGACCGGTGCCGGGGTCGAGAGGTTCGTCGAGGGCGCGAAGCTCGTCGCGGCCCAGCGCGGGGACGAGGTGGTGAGCACCTCGCACCTGCTGGTGGCGGTGCGCGAGGACCTGCTCGACCCGGTCGGCAGGGTGCTGCGCGGTCTCGCTGTTGAGACGTAGGTCGCGTCCTTGGGGACTAGCTGGGCTGCCTGCGGGTATTCTTCACGGGTAGTCGCTGAACTCAGGCGGGAGAGTCCGGGCTTCGAGCCCGGCGCCGAAGGAGCAAGTCCCTCCCCGGGAACCTCTCAGGCATCCAGGACCGCATGAGCTAGACGCCTCTGGAAAGTGGACCGCCGAAGAGTTTTCGGGGGTCCCGCCGACGGTGAAAGCCCCGCGTCACAACGGGGTGAACCTCTCAGGCGCCCGTCACGGGTACGGACAGAGCGGGGAGGGCACAGGACACGTGTGCCCGCAGCCACCCGGAGGCGTTTGATGACGCAGGACCGCATTCCGCTCGCCGCTCTCGAGCACGGCACCCCGTTCGCCGACCGCCACGTCGGTCCGCGCCCCGCCGAACTGGCGCGCATCCTCGACGTCATCGGCGTCGGATCGCTGGAGGAGCTGGCGCAGCGCGCGGTGCCTTCGTCGATCCACGAGCGCGACCTCGTGCTCGACCTGCCGGCCCCGGCCACCGAGACCGAGGCGCTGGCCGAGCTGCGTGAGCTCGCGTCGCAGAACCGCCCGATGACGCAGATGATCGGCCTCGGCTACTACGACACCGTCACGCCGGGCGTCATCCTGCGCAACGTGCTGGAGTCGCCCGCCTGGTACACCGCGTACACGCCGTACCAGCCCGAGATCTCGCAGGGCCGGCTCGAGGCGCTGCTGAACTTCCAGACCATGGTCGGCGACCTGACCGGCCTGCCGGTCGCGAACGCGTCCATGCTGGACGAGTCGACCGCCGCCGCCGAGGCCATGACCCTGGTGCGCCGCGCCGGTCGCTCGAAGTCGAACAAGTTCGTCGTCGACGCCGACACGCTGCCGCAGACGCTGGCCGTCATCGAGACGCGCGCCGAGCCGCTGGGCATCGAGATCGTCGTCGCCGACCTGTCGCAGGGCATCGAGGGCCTCGGCCTGGGCGGCGACTTCTACGGCGTGCTGCTGTCGTACCCCGGTGCGTCCGGTGTGGTGCGCGACCAGGCCGCGCTGATCGAGGAGATCCACGCGGCGGGCGCGCAGGCCGTCGTCGTCGCGGACCTGCTGGCGCTGACGCTGCTGCGCGCGCCGGGCGAGATCGGCGCGGACGTCGTGGTCGGCACCACGCAGCGCTTCGGTGTGCCGATCGGCTTCGGCGGCCCGCACGCCGGGTACATGGCCGTCCGGTCCGGACTGGAGCGCCAGCTGCCCGGCCGACTGGTCGGCGTCTCCGTCGACTCCGACGGCTCGCTGGCCTACCGCTTGGCGTTGCAGACGCGTGAGCAGCACATCCGCCGTGAGAAGGCCACGTCGAACATCTGCACCGCACAGGTGCTGCTCGCCGTGATCGCCTCCATGTACGCGGTCTACCACGGTCCTGAGGGCCTGCGGTCGATCGCGACCCGCGTGCACCGACTGGCCACCGTGCTCGCCACGGGCCTGTGCGAGGCCGGTCTCGACGTCGTGCACGGCGAGTTCTTCGACACCGTCCAGGTGCGCGTCGAGGGCCAGGCCGCGGCGGTCGTCGCCAAGGCGCGCGAGGCCGGCATCAACCTGCGTCAGGTCGACGCCGACGTCGTGGCGATCGCCTGCGACGAGAAGACCACGCGCGCGCACCTCGTCGCCGTGTGGGAAGCCTTCGGTGTCACCGGGTCCGATGTGGACGCGATCGACGCCGACACCGCGGACGGCATCCCGGCCGACCTGCGCCGCACCTCCGACTACCTGACCCACCCGGTGTTCCACGCGCACCGCTCCGAGACCGCGCTGCTGCGGTACCTGCGTGCGTTGTCGGACAAGGACGTCGCGCTCGACCGCAGCATGATCCCGCTCGGTTCCTGCACGATGAAGCTGAACGCCACCGCGGAGATGGAGTCCATCACCTGGCCGGAGTTCTCGACGCTGCACCCGTTCGCGCCCGTCGAGGACGCCAAGGGTCTGCTGAAGATCGTCTCCGACCTGGAGGCGTGGCTCGCCGAGGTCACCGGCTACGACGCGGTGTCGTTGCAGCCCAACGCCGGTTCGCAGGGCGAGTTCGCCGGTCTGCTGGCGATCCGCGCGTACCACCGCGCGAACGGCAACGCCGACCGTGACGTCTGCCTGATCCCGTCGTCCGCCCACGGCACCAACGCCGCTTCCGCCGTCATGGCGGGCATGCGCGTCGTCGTCGTGAAGTGCGACGACAAGGGCAACATCGACATGGGTCACCTGCGCGAGACCGTCGCGGAGCACGCCGACGACCTCGCCGCGATCATGATCACCTACCCGTCGACCCACGGCGTGTACGAGGACACCGTCAGCGAGGTCTGCGGCCTGGTCCACGACGCGGGCGGCCAGGTGTACGTCGACGGCGCGAACCTCAACGCCCTGATCGGCCTGGCGCGCTACGGCAAGTTCGGTTCGGACGTCTCGCACCTGAACCTGCACAAGACGTTCTGCATCCCGCACGGCGGCGGTGGCCCCGGCGTCGGCCCGATCGGCGTCCGCTCGCACCTCGCGCCGTTCCTGCCGAACCACCCGCTGCAGCCCACCGCGGGCCCGGCGACCGGCGTCGGCCCGATCTCCGCCGCCCCGTGGGGTTCCGCGTCGATCCTGCCGATCTCGTGGGCCTACGTGCGCATGATGGGCGGCGACGGCCTGCGCCGCGCCACCCTGACCGCCGTGGCCGCCGCGAACTACGTCGCGCGCCGGCTGGACGAGCACTACCCGGTCCTCTACACCGGCGAGGGCGGCTTCGTGGCCCACGAGTGCATCCTCGACCTGCGCCCGATCACCAAGGCCACCGGCGTGACGGTGGACGACGTCGCCAAGCGCCTCGCCGACTACGGCCTGCACGCCCCGACGATGTCGTTCCCGGTCGCCGGCACCCTGATGGTCGAGCCGACCGAGTCCGAGGACCTGGCCGAGATCGACAGGTTCATCGACGCCATGATCGCCATCAAGCACGAGATCGACCGCGTTGGCTCCGGCGAGTGGACCGCGGAGGACAACCCGCTGCGCAACGCCCCGCACACCGCGGCCTGCGTGACCGTCGGCGAGTGGAACCACCCGTACACCCGCGAGGAGGCCGTCTACCCGGCCGGTACCGGTGCTCCGAAGATCTGGCCGCCGGTCCGCCGCATCGACGGCGCGAAGGGCGACCGCAACCTGGTCTGCTCCTGCCCGCCGCTCTCCGCGTACGGCAGCTGATCTAGGTAGAAAGGAAACGGGCGCACTCGGGGGTGCGCCCGTTTCTCATACCGCCGAAGGACAGGCGTCGTCGCCGCAGTTCTCGTCGACGCCGATGCCCGGCTTGTTCAGGTCGTGCTCGAACGCGTAGTGGAAGCACTCGGGGTGCATCCGCTCGAACAGCTCGAAGTCTTCCTGGTCCAGCTCGACGGTCTCGCCGCACCGCTGACACGTTTGTTCTTCTGACACGGGCAAATGGTCTCACCCGCGCCGTGCGAACAGGATCGCCCCGTCCGTGCCCAGCAACCACTGCGCCTCGACGGTGAACCCCGCCTCGCTCAGCCACCCGGCCACCCGCTCCGGCTGCCGCAGGTGAACGTGCACCCGCATCGGATGCCCGCCGTACCCCTGCTCCTTCAGCCGCGTCTCGTCGCCGGCGTGGAAGCCGATCATCAGCAACCCGTTGGGGCGCAACGCTTCCCGGAAGTGCTTGAAGACGGTGGGCACCTCGTCGTCCGGGATGTGGATCAACGACCAGAACGCGACGATCCCGGCCACCGCGTCGCCGAGCGGTTCGGTCATCGACCCGACCTCGAACCGCAGCCCCGGATGCTCGCGCCGGGCCAGTTCGATCATGCCCGGCGAGAGGTCCACTCCGAACACGTCCGCACCGAGCGCGTGCAGGTGCGCGGTGACCAGACCGGGACCACAGCCGACGTCCGCCACCGGCCCGTCCACCTCTTCGGCGAACAACCTGAGCGCGGCCCGCACGTGCGGCAGCCCGTTCAGCAGTTCACGCGTGTGCTCGGCATAGCTGACCGCGACCGTGTCGTACGAGTCGCGAGTGTCGGTGAGCCAATCACTCACTGAACGGCTCCGGCCGGTGCCGTCCGAACAACGCCAGCGCGGCGATCCAGACGTCCGGATCGCCGTCCCAGTCCAGCGCCTTGATCTGGTCCGCGGACCGCCGCCCGCCGATCGCCCGCATCAGCTCGAACGACGTCGTCCGCAACGTCCCGGCGGGATCCCCGTGCCCCAGCACCCGGTCGCCGTGCTCCAGCGTGATCCGCAGCGCCGGCACCTCGTTGTCCCGCATCCGCTGATCCAGCTGCTGCAACGGTTTCGTGAGCGCCGCCCGCACTGCCACGCCGTCCCGGTCGCCCGGAACCCCCAGCGCCGCGCGGAGATCGTGCTCGTGCGCCACCACCTCGGAGATCAGCACGGACCCCATGGGAGTGTCGAACAACGGCTCGGCGAGCTCCCGGTTCGCCTCCCACTCGGCGAAGGCGTCGGCCAGCGAGTTGTCCTTGCGGTCACGCACCTGCCGTTCGCCCCACTCGCCGGACTCGACACCGTCGAACCGGCGGTCCACGAAGTCACGCAGACCGCCGGCGAGGTGCGCCACCACGTCCTTGACGGACCAGCCGGGCGTCGCCGCGACCGGCGTCTGCGGATCCTGGCCCTCGACCAGCGAGGTGATCCGTTGCTTTGCCGCGTCGTAGATGGGGGCGTTGGTCATGTTCAGACCTCGTACTCCAGGGTGTAGGTGCCGCTGCCATCCTCCGCCCACTCGATCGTCGCCGCACCTCGCGCCCCGGTGTAGGCGCCGGTGCCGTCCAGGATCTCGATCGTGCCCTCGACAGCGGTGCGGTAGGCACCGACGTGCCGCAGCACCAGCGTGCCGTTGTCCGCGGTGATCTTCTCGAGCGCGGTCGTCCACG
The DNA here is from genome assembly GCF_033949945.1 of Lentzea miocenica. Classification (NCBI taxonomy): domain Bacteria; kingdom Bacillati; phylum Actinomycetota; class Actinomycetes; order Pseudonocardiales; family Pseudonocardiaceae; genus Lentzea; species Lentzea miocenica. Next base: position 16,764 of record NZ_JAXAVW010000058.1, on the reverse strand, counting down.
CCACGTCGTCGCCGTAGGACATGAGGTACCGGCAGTTCCCGATCCCGGTGACGTCACCCGTGTAGGCGAACTGGACGTGCGCCTCGGTCAGCTTGCGGCCCTCGACCTCCTTGTAGGGGCGGCCGTCCCAGGTGTTCTCGTCCCAGCTCTTCACTTCGATGGTTCCGGTTGCCTTCATGCGGACCACTCTGCTGGCAATTCCTGACAGTTCGTGTCAGGTTTGGCGAATGAAGTCCAGCCGGCTCATCCAGGTCCTCCTGCTCCTCCAGTCGCGGGGCCGGATGACGGCGGACGAGCTGGCAGAGGAGCTGGAGGTCTCGCCGCGCACGATCTACCGCGACATCGAGTCGCTGGGAGCCGCCGGCATCCCCGTCTACGCCGACCGCGGCCCCACCGGCGGCTACCAGCTGATCGACGGCTACCGCACCCGGCTGACCGGCCTGACCAGCGCGGAAGCCCAGTCGTTGTTCCTGGCCGGCCTTCCTGGACCCGCGGAGGAACTGGGTCTGAAGGAGGTCGCCGCCGCGGCCCAGCTCAAGCTGCTGGCCGCGCTCCCGACCGAGCTGCGGACGCGAGCCGAGCAGATCCGGCAGCGCTTCCACCTCGACACCCCGACGTGGTTCCGCGGCGACGACCCCACCGAGCACCTCGCCACCATCGCCGACGCCGTCTGGGAACAGCGCCGCGTGCGGATGACCTACCAGCGCTGGGGCAACCAGACCGTCGAACGCGAGGTCGACCCGTACGGCCTCGTGCTCAAGGCGGGCACCTGGTACTTCGTCGGCAGCGGCCGCACCTACCGCGTGTCGCGCGTGCTGGCCCTCGAAGCCCTCCCGGACACCTTCGAACGACCCCGCGACTTCGACCTCGCGCGGTACTGGGCCGAGTGGTCCGAGCAGTTCGAGGCCCGCATGTACGGCGAGCGCATCACCGTCCGGATGACGCGAGCGGGCCTCGGCAAGACCCAGTACCTGCTCAGCGGATACCAGGCACGCGTGGTCAGGGAGGCCGCGCCGCAACCGGGGGACGAGTTCGGTTTCCCGACCGAATCGACCCGGCACGCCGTCGCTGACCTGCTCAAATTCGGTGCGGACGTGGAGGTGCTCGCCCCGGCCGAACTGAGACGCGAACTGATCGACACGATCAAGGCGATGCAGGACGTCTACAACGATGCGAAGCTACCCGCATGGTTCCGCTGATCTCTTTGAACAACGGAGTTCGGATACCGCAACTCGGCTTCGGCGTCTTCCAGGTGCCGGAGGAGCAGGTGGCCGGAGCGGTCACGACCGCGATCGAAGCCGGCTACCGCAGCATCGACACCGCTGCCGCCTACCACAACGAGTCCGGCGTCGGCGACGCGATCGCCGGCGTCCCCGACCTGTTCGTCACGACCAAGCTGTGGAACGCCGACCAGGGCTACGACCCGACGCTGCGCGCGTTCGACGAGAGCATGCGGCGCCTGCGCCGGGACGTGCTCGACCTGTACCTCATCCACTGGCCCGTCCCGTCCCGCGACCTGTACGCGGACACCTGGCGCGCCCTGGAGCGGCTCTACGCCGACGGCCGCGTCCGCGCGATCGGCGTCTCCAACTTCCACACGCGACACCTGCAGCGCCTGCTCGACGAGTTCCCGACGGTCCCCGCGGTGAACCAGATCGAGCTGCATCCGTTGCTGCAGCAGGAAGAGATGCGCAAGGTCCACAGTGCACACCGCATCGTCACCGAGGCGTGGTCACCGCTGGCCCAGGGCGCACTGCTGCGTGAGCCCGACCTCACCGGCCTGGCCGACAAGTACGGCAAGACGCCGGCCCAGATCGTGCTGCGCTGGCACGTCCAGCTCGGCAACGTCGTGATCCCGAAGTCCGTCACGCCCTACCGGATCAAGGAGAACATCGACATCTTCGACTTCGAACTGGCCCAGGACGACATGACGGTGATCGCCGAACTCGACAACGGCACCCGCACCGGCCCTGACCCCGACCGCTTCAACGCTGCTTGACCCTGGGCCGCCTGATCCCTTCGACCAGGTCCGCAGCCTTGGCCGCGCCACCGGCCGCCGTGATCTGTTCTCCCAGTTCACGTGCGCGCACCCGGTGGCCCGGCCGAGCCAGCACCTGATCCACGGCTTCCCCGAGCCTGTTCGGCTTTCTCCGGACGATGCCGGCGCCCGCCACCTTGACCCGGCGCGCCACCTGAGCCTTGTCGAGCTCCCCCGGCACGACGACCATCGGCACACCGGCCTCCAACGCCGCCAGCACCCCGCCCCACCCGCCGTTGGTGATCATCACGTCGGTCCGCGGCAGCAGCAGGTCGTGCGGGATGAACTCCGCCGCGCGCACGTTGCCCGGCAGTGTTCCCAGGGTTTCCACCGGCGCACCTCCGGTCGTGGCCACCACCAGCACGTCGTGTCCCCGGAGCTGCTCGATCGCGGGCCGCAGGAGGTCCTCCGCGCCGGTTTCCAGCGTCCCCTGCGTCACGTGCACGACGGTCCGGCCGTCGAGGTCCGGCCACCACTCGGGCAGGCCGGCCGGCCTGGCCGGCGTGATCAACCGTCCGACGAACCGCACCTGCCGCGGCACCCGCACGGTCTCCAGGTCGTGCACCCCTTGTGCCAGCACGAGTTCCGACGAGTAGAAGGCCTCCAGCGAGCCGGGCTTCGGCTGGAGACCCGCCTCGGCGCGCATGCGGTTGAACATCCCGTCGACGATCAGCCGCGACACCACGCGAGCGAGCTGGCGACTGGTGACCAGCGGCGTCACCGCGACCGTCACCCACGGCACGTCGCGGAGCTCGGCGGCCATCGCGGCCCCGAACGCCAGGTGGTCCGTGACGACCAGATCGAACTCGGCCTCCAGCACGTCCCTCGCCTGCGCCGCCCCGGTGCCGGCCAGCACGTCCCGGACGTTCGCGAAGTTCGCCCGCATGCCTTTGCCGTCGCCCACGCTCGGGAACGTCCGCGCGAGTTCCGCGTCGTCGAAGTCAGGGGCCCGCGTCCACGGCAACCACTCAGCGCCCTCGAACTTGTGCCGGTACTTCGCGCCCGTGTGCACCACGACGTCGTGCCCGCGCCTGACCAGCTCGTTCGACACCGCCGCCAGTGCGCCTACATGGCCGGCGAAGGGCAGGGACGAGACCAGGATCCGAGGTTCCCCCATGCCGGGAGCAACGCGCGGCACTACCGCCCGGTTCCCGTCACGCCTTCGTCGACAGCGCCTGTCCCAGCGCCGCCTCGATCCCGTCCACGTTCTCCACCACGGACACCGACCCGCCGGTGGTCTGCGCGATGTCCGTCAGCGCCGCCTTGTCCACGTCGCCCCCGATCGCGATGAAGCTGACCGCCAGATCCGTCCCGTGCAGCTGGGACTTCAGCGCCGCCAGGTCGATCCCGCCGTCCGAGGTGCCGTCGGTGATCACCACGACCCGGTTGACCCGCCCGGCCACGAACCCGTCGTGCGCCGTCTCGTAGCAGGCCGCCAGCGCGCTGTAGAGCTGTGAGCCCTCAGCGGTCTTGAGCCCGTCGACGGCCTTCCGCAACGCTTCGCGCTTCTCGGCCACCGGCCCGGTCGCGACGAGCAGCTTGTGGGGCTTCGACCCGTCGAGGTCGCGCGCGAACTCCCACAGCCCGAACGATCCCGACACCGACCGGTCGATCTGGCCGCGCAACGCCGCCTTCACCTTGTCCAGCCGGGGTTTCATCGACGTCGAGACGTCCGCGAGCACCGTGACGACCTGTCCGCCGCGGTCCGCGGAAGCCCAGGACGAGGAGATCTGCTGCGTGGTCGTCGCGTCGGCGGCGACCAGGTTCTCCGTGACGGGAGACCAGGAAACGCCGGGCGACGGCGACGGGCGGTCCTGAGTGGACTCGACGCGCAGACCGCCGCGCGCCAGGATGCCCTGCTGCGCGGGCTCGGTCATGAACTCGCGGAACGCCTGCGCCGAACGCTGTTCCGCCTCGCCGACCTCGGAACCGCCCAGTGCCACGTAGGGGAAGTCCGCGACGGGAGCGGGACCCGCGGGCAGCACGCCGACGAGCGGCTTCGACGGCGCTTCCTTGCCCGTGTTGTGCTTGAACAGGTCCACTTCGGACACCGGCGTGACGGAGAAGCCCGCCGCGTTCACCGTCGCGCTGTCACCCAGGCGCCGCAACGCGTCGCGCGTCGTAGGCGGAACCTCCGGCGGCACCGCGGCGGCGAGCTTCGACAGCGACGCCTTCGACGCGTCCGAACCGAGTGACTCCGGCGTCACGGGCCCCTTGCCGCCGGCCAGCGCCGACTGGATCGCCAGTGCGGAGGCCGTGTTCGCGGCCGGGTCGGGCATCGCGACGCTGAACCGTCCCCAGGACTGGCCGAACTTGCTCCAGTCGGTGACCTCGGGCATGTCCGACCAGCGGAAGTCCTTCAGCACGGGCGCGGCCGCTTCGGGGGCGGCCAGCAGCACCGGCGAGGTGCCGACGGACTTGGGTGCCGCGCCGACGAGTTTGGCGTTCTGGGCGGAGAGCCGGTTCGCCCACAACGTCGAGTCGGGGAGCCATGCGTGCGGGCGCTTGCCGAGCTTGTTCTCGTCCCAGGTCGTCGTGAGGCCTTCCAGCACCGCGGAGGAGTCCGCTGAAGTCACTTCGATCGCGATGCAGTGGTCGTACACAACGGGCCGTGTGGCGGCATACGCGCGTGCGACCTCCGCGACCGATTCCGCGACGCTCGGGGTCGCGGCGACACGAAGCACCGAGTCACCCTCGCTGCAGTTCTGAGCGAGCGCCTGGGAACGCCGGTCGAGCACCCCACCCGCCCACGACAACGCGAGCCAGCCGAGGCCGATCAGCACCACGAACACGACGATGAGCACGGGCCACTTGGCGATTCCACGCTTCACCTTCGCCCGCAGGCTGCGGTGTCGAGACATCGATCCCTCACAACTACTCAGCGGCCCCCGACGACCGCCAATCACGCTAACAGGTGAACTTCGTCAGCGAAGTGAAGTCACTGCAAGTATCGACCGGCAAACGAAAACGAGCCGTTCTCGCAACGACCGCGCCCGTTCGGCGAACTCCGCCTGCCTGCGCACGTACTCCGAACGGCCCTCCGCGGACTCGATCCGCACCGGCTCGTAACCGAGTTTCGCCAGGTCGTAGGGGGATGCCCGCATGTCGAGCTCGCGCACGTCCGCGGCCAGTTCGAAGCAGTCGGCGACCAGATCGGAAGGCGTCGCGGGTTCCAACTTGTACGCCCATTTGAACAGATCCATGTTCGCGTGCAAGCACCCCGGCTGTTCGTTCGCGATCTGGTCCTCACGCGTGGGCTGCAGGGTGTTGCGCGGTCGCGCGGGCTGCGTGAAGAACCGGAACGCGTCGAAGTGCCCGCACTGGATCCGGCTCGCCTCCACCACCTGGTCGGTCCCGCCGCTGCCCAGCCGGAGCGGCCACGCGTTGTGCCGGACCTCCTCCGGCTGCTGCCGGTAGACCATCGCCCACTCGTGCAGCCCGAAACAGCCCAGCCGCGCCGGCCTGCTGAGCGTGGCGGTGAGCAGCGCCTGCACGAACTCAAGCGTCTTCTCGCGCTGTGCGACGAAGCTGCCGACGTCGAGCGTGACACCGTCCGCGGTGGCCTTGTAGTGCGGAAACTCCAAGTACTCCGGCGCGTCTTCCAGGACGATGCCCGGCCCCGGATGCCACCGTTCGAGTCGCACGGGCCGATGGCTGTAGTACGTGAAGAGGAAGTCCATGACGGGGTGCTTCTCTTTGCGAAGCTTGCGCTCCTGGTGCGGCCCGGTGAACCGGCGCATGCGCGCGATGTGCTCTTCGCGCAATTGCTGCCATTCGGCTCGGGCCAGGACCTCCACGAGCGATTACCGTACGCGAATGGTGAAGAGCAATGCCTCCACGGTCACCCAGTACCTCGCCGAACTGCCTGATGAGCGGCGTGCCGAGGTCGAGGCTGTGCGCGACGTCATCCTCGCCAACCTCCCCGACGGCTACGTCGAGGCCATGGACTGGGGACTGATCACCTACGCCGTGCCGCTGGAGGTGAGCGGCCCCACGTACAACAAGAAGCCGCTCATGTACGCGGCGCTGGCCGCGCAGAAGAACTACTACGCCGTGTACCTGACCACGGTGATGGAGGAGTTCGAGGAGTCGTTCCGCGCCAGGTGGGCGGAGACCGGCAAGAAGCTCGACATGGGCAAGGCCTGCGTGCGCTTCAAACGGTCTTCTGACCTCGCCCTGGACGTCATCGGTGACGAGGTGGCGCGCCTGTCCGTGCCCGAGTTTCTCGACTGGCACGACCAGAACCGGGCTAAAGGGGCGGCACGAGCCCGTTGAACGTCCGCGCGCCGTTGCAGTGCGGGCACTCACGCCCGTTGTCGACGGTCCGCGGCGCACCGCCGATGATCGCGAGCGTCGGCGAGGCGATGTAGCTCGCGCCGCCGCACAGGTGACAGACCGTGCGCGGTTCGGGCGTGACGGCGAAGAGGTCGTCGATGTCTTCTTCGTCCTCGAACTCGTCGTCCTCGGCGAACTCGTCCTCGTCGTCCTCACTCATGGTGCACAACCTAGTGGGTCGGCCGGGACGCCCGCGCGCGCTCCGCCCACCGCGGGTCGAGCGAGCCGAGCAGCTCGTCCTGCCTGCGAAACGCCGTGAACCGCTGCTCCTCACCCTCCACCGGGTGCTGCACCGCCCAGCCGTACGCCATGGTCCACGTGACCTCGTACAGCGCCCAGTACAGGATCTCGTCGACCTTCCCGGTCTCCTTGCTCATCAGCCGCTTGCCGCGCTCGCAGGCCACCAGCCGGTACACCGGCCCCTCGGAGACCTCGATGAACGGGTGGCCGCCGTCGAAGTTCTCGAACCCGACCATCCACGTCGCGCCGATCTGCTGCCTCAGTGCCTCTAGCCGTGCGGCGAGGCCTGTGGTCACGGGGTCTTGGGTCATGACGCCGCGGACTCCGGCGCACGGCTCAGTGACTCCAGCGTGGCTTCCTCACCACAGTGCGCGCACACGACGCGTGGTTCCAGCACGTGACCGCACGAGTGCTCGTACACGAGCGGGAGGGGCCCCTGCGTCACGTACGCGTCGCCCCACTCCTTGAGCATCAGCAACACGTTGTGCAGCGCACGCCCCGAGTCGGTCAGGTGGTACTCGTGCCGTGGCGGGTGGTCGGAGTACTGGTGCTTCTCCAGCACACCGGCGGTGACCAGCTTCTTCAGCCGTGCGGCGAGCACGTCGCGTGACGCACCGGTGTTCGCGGCGATCTGGTCGAAGCGCGTGTTGCCGAAGAAGACCTCGCGCAACGCCAGCAGCGACCAGCGCTCGCCGACGACCTCCAGCGCGTTCGCCACGGAGCAGGTTCGAGGTGCCATGTGACCATCCTATCAGTGAGTTGGCAAATCCAACTTACCTCGCTATTGTCAGTTTGAAAGACCAACCTAGGAGGTAGCGATGGACTTCAACGGTGCAGCGGTGCTGGTGACGGGAGCCAACCGCGGACTGGGCCGTGCGTTCGCCCAGGAGCTCGCCAGGCGCGGTGCGAAGGTCTACGCCGGCGCACGCAATCCGGCGTCCGTTGTGGACGAAGGCGTCATCCCGGTCCAGCTGGACGTGACCGACGACGCGTCCGTCGAGGCCGCGGCGAAGGAGCTCGGCGACGTCTCGATCGTCATCAACAACGCCGGCGTGCTCGTCGGAGGCGCGGACGTTGACAGCATCAAGGCAGAATTCGAGGTCAACTTCTTCGGGATCGTCCGCACGACGGACGCGTTCGCGCCCATTCTGAAAGCCAATGGCGGCGGCGCGATCGTGAACGTGCTGAGCATCCTGTCGTTCCTCGGCCGTGCGGGCTGGCGCGGTTACGCGGCGTCCAAGGCGGCGGGCTGGTCGCTGACCAAGTCGACGCGGGAAGCGTTGCGGGAACAGGGAACCAACGTCATCGCGGTGCACGCCGGCTTCATCGACACCGACATGGCGGCCGCCCAGGACGGTCCCAAGATCTCTCCTGAGAGCGTGGTCTCCCAAGTGCTGCAAGCGATTCAGAATGGTGATGACGAGGTGCTCGCCGACGACCGCACTCGTGCGGTGAAGGCCGCACTGGCCTCTTGAGACGGTGGCTCTGCACACATGAGCCCAACTCGGAACTAGGGATTACCCCTGAGCGCCCGGCGTAGGTTTCCGCCGCATCCAACCGCCGCGGGAGCGTTCTCATGATCGCATCCGCCTGGGGCGCTTAGGGGAACAGCGATGCTCAACAGACGAGGTGTGCTCGCCGCGGGCGGACTCGCGGCCGGCGTTTTCGGCGTGCCGCAGCTGCTCGCACCGTCCGAGGGTCACGAGGACTCGACGCACGGCGAACACAAGCCGGCCACTTTCCAGGAGTCGAAGGCATTTTCCGGTCCCAGACCGGAAATAGTGCCGTGGACACGCCCGATGCCGGTGCCGCCCGTGCTCAAGCCACTGGTGTCCACACCGAAACAGGAGATCTACCAGCTCTCGATCGAACGCACGACCGCCGAGATCCTGCCGGGCCTGCAGTCGCCGGTGATGGGCTTCGGCGGTCAGTTCATCGGTCCGACGATCAAGGCGAAGACGGGCCGCAAGACCCTGATCATGTTCCAGAACAGGATGGACGAGGCCGCCAACGTCCACCTGCACGGCGGCCACGTGCCCCCGGAGCACGACGGCCACCCGAAGGACCTGATCGAGCCGAACCGCACCCGCCTCTACCTCTACCCGAACACCCAGCAGGGCGCGACCCTCTGGTACCACGACCACAGCCACGGCACCGAGGCCGCACACGTCTACTTAGGACTGCACGGCGCCTACGTGATCGAGGACGACTCCGAGCGCGGCCTCAACCTGCCGACCGGCGCGTACGACATCCCGATCATGCTGCGCGACATCCAGTTCGACGCCAGCGGCAACATCGTGGTGTTCGACGACCCGGCCAACCGCACGATCGTCCTGGCCAACGGCATCCCGCAGCCGTACTTCGAAGTCGCGGCCCGCAAGTACCGCTTCCGCCTCATCAACACCGCCAACCAGCGCGTCTTCAAGCTCAAGCTGACCGGCGACAAGTTCACCCGCATCGGCTCCGACGGCGGCCTGCTCGCCACATCGCTGGAGGCGGACGAACTCACCCTCTCGTCCGCCGAACGCGCCGACGTGGTCGTCGACTTCTCGAAGTACCCGATCGGCTCGAAGATCACCCTAACCGACGCCGTCGGCGGCGAGATCCTGCGCTTCGACGTCGTCCGCCGTGCCACCGACAACAGCCGCGTGCCGGCCGCCCTACGTCCCCTGCCGGCCCTGCCGCTGTCCACAGTGGACCGCGAGGTGGACCTGTTCTACGTCTTCAAGCCCAACGAGCGCCCCGACGGCGTGATCAACGGCAAGGTCTTCGACATGGACCGCGTCGACTTCACCATCAAACGCGGCGCCACCGAAACCTGGCTCATCAAGAGCTCCGACCCCACCGGCGTCAAACACAACTTCCACCTGCACCTCGTCCAGTTCCGCGTGCTGGAGCGCAACGGCGGCCCGCCCCACCCCGGCGACGCGGGCCTCAAGGACACGATCCCGATCACGGCGGGGGAGACCGTGAAGGTGCAGGCGACCTTCACCGGCTACACGGGCCGCTACGTCTACCACTGCCACTTCCTCGAACACTCGTGGATCGGCATGATGGCGCAGCTGGAGATCGTTCCCTAGCCCGCGATCGTGCGCTCGAAGTAGCGGGCGCTCACCGAGTGGACGAGCACGAACTGATGCCTGCTCGTGAGGTCGCGGTAGACCTGCTCGCGGTCCACTTCCGCGGCCTCACGGTGCAGGGGGTCCCGCGGCGCCCGCGTGGCGCTCAACTCCGGTGGAACCCGGCCGGCCTCGGCCCAGCTCAACCTCACCGTCCACGACTGGTCGCCGATGTACTTGCCGTACACGACGGGCGGCACGTGCGAAGCGTCGTAGTCAGGTTTGTGCGTCTGCTTGAAATAGCGGATCGCCGCGGACAGGGCTTCGTCCGATTTCGGCCAGCCTGCGGCGACGAGCGCGTCGTTGACCGCCTGCGTGCGCTCCGCGAAATCGCCGTCGAAGCCGTAGTACCGCGTCGTCTCCCAGTCGCAGCTCACCCTCCACACCTGGTTGGGGAAGAAGCCCTTGTGGACCTCCGCATGCATGCCACAGATGTCCTCGGTCGCGTCGGCTCCGCGTTCGAGCCACGTCAGGGCTTCGTTCGCGGCGAGCGTCGGCGCGGCCGCACCGGGCAGCGCGGCCCGCACCGGCTCCAGTCGCGGCGGCTTCACGAGCTGTTCCGCCTCCACCCGCGGGTCATGACCCGCGCACGCCGCCACGAAGATCAGCGGCAGCAGTGCCGCCTTGTGCATCCGCCCCATACTTCACTTTGTAGCGCAGGTGCGTGACCGAGGTGCTCTCCACGACCGAAAGCGGTCCCTCCAGCTCGTAACCCTTGCCGGGCGCGAAGAACGGCGTGCCGCCGCCCAGGATCACCGGCACCAGGTCGAGGTAGATCTCGTCGACCAGGCCGGCGTCGATGGCCTGCCGGGCGACCTCGCCGGAGTTCAGGCCGACGACCCTGTCTCCCGCGTGCTTCTGGGCCACCGCGATCGCTTCCTCGATGCCGCCGGTGACGAACGTGAAGTGCTCGTTGTCCTCCAACGGCCGGTGGGTGAGCACGACGGTGTGCACGCCCAGCGGGTGCTGGCCGCCCCAGCCGTTGGTGAAGTCGTAGAGCTTGCGTCCCACCACGAGTGCGCCGGTCGTCTGGATCAGCCCGCCGAAGTAGGCGGCGCTGGCCGGCGTGAGGTGGAAGGTCATCGAGCCCGTGGGCACCGTGAACGCCACGTCGCCCGCCTCGTACCAGGCGAACAGCTTGTCGAAGCCGGAGAACTCCGGGCCGGAGACGTAGCCGTCGATCGAGGTGCTGGCGCCGGTGTAGACCTTGCCCATTTTCTGTGCCTCCCTGTGTGTGTCCGTCACCCATAGGTCGAACGAGCGACACGGATTTCGACGGGCCGCGGGAGGCGCATACCGGCTCAGCCGATGGGGGCGGGGAGCTGAGTCACCTCGTAGTCGCAGTCGATGACATCGCCGGTGGCGGGGTCCCGCAACTCGACGCGCCACTTCGACGCGAACTGCTCCACGCCGTGGTGCATCGGGATGGTGCCGGACAGCAGCACGGTGCCGGGCTTGAGCAGGTCGAGCTCCCGCAGCCGGTCCACCCAGTACTGCGGGGTGAGGAGCTCGGCGAGGGTGCCGCGCTGGATCTCCACGCCGTCCGCCCACGCGGTCAGCTCGATCGAGTCGATCCGGTCCGCGATGTCGGACAGCCGCCACGCCTTGCGGCCCAGCACGTCCGGCCCGGCGTTCTTGCTCCACGCGACGCCGTGCACCTCCAGCGCGCGGTCCGTGTGGTCGCACGCGACAGTCAGCAACACATCTGAACCTGCTTTGAAATCACTCGGCACCACGAGCGCCCACTCCGCCTCGCCGGACGTCCGTGCGTGCTGCGCCGGAACCGTCGAAGTCTGCTGCGCCAGGTACGGCGAGACGGGGTAGAGGCTCGGCGTCACGGACGGCGCCGGCACGCCCAGTTCGGCGAGTTCGCGCACGTGAGCGGCCACGTCGTCCTGGCTGCGACCTGCGTATCCGCCGTTCAGCAGAGTCCTGACGGCGACGTCGACGACGGTGCCGTCGGGCAGGTCGAAAGCCAGCGTGCTGAGCTGTGTACACGAGGTAGACATGCAGTACTCCTTGCGCATACGAGTTGTATACAGGCAGTATTACCGCATGCCGCCTGACTCATCAACCGCTGGATCAGCAACGACGGCCACGTCACCCGACGTACCCAGGTCCGCCCTGGTGCGGGCGTTCGTGGCCTCGCTCTCCGGTACCGCGCTCGAGTGGTACGACTTCGCGATCTACAACGTCGCCGCGGCCGTCGTGCTCGGCCCGTTGTTCTTCCCGAGTTCCGAGCCGCTCACCGCGACACTGCTCGCGTTCTCGACGTACGCCGTCGGCTACCTGTCCCGGCCGCTCGGCGGGTTCCTGTTCGGCCGGCTCGGCGACAAGATCGGCCGCAAACGCGTGCTCGTCACGACGCTGCTGATCACGGGCATCGCGACGTTGCTCATCGGGTTGCTGCCGACGCACGCCGCGATCGGGCCCGCCGCCGGTGTGTTGCTCGTGGTGCTGCGGTTCGCGCAGGGCGTCGGGCTCGGCGGCGAGTGGGGCGGCGCCGTGCTGTTGTCCAGCGAGTACGGCGACCCGAAGCAACGCGGGTTCTGGGCATCGGCCGCCCAGATCGGGCCGCCCGCCGGAAACCTGATGGCCAACGGTGTGCTGGCACTGCTCGGCGTCGCGCTGTCGGACGCCGCGTTCATGTCGTGGGGCTGGCGCGTCGCGTTCCTGCTGTCCGCGGTGCTGGTGATCTTCGGCCTGTGGATCCGGGTGAAGCTGGAGGAGACCCCGGTCTTCAAGGCGATCCAGGAACGCGGTGAACGGCCGTCCGCGCCGATCAGCGAGGTGTTCCGGACGCAGACCCGGCCGCTGATCGCCGCCGTGCTGTGCCGTGTGGGGCCGGACGTGCTGTACGCGCTGCACACCGTGTTCGTGCTGACGTACCTCACGACGCAGTTGAAGCTGCCGCGCAACGTCGGCCTCACCGCCGTGCTGATCGCTTCGGGGTTCCAGCTGTTCCTGATGCCGTTCGCCGGCTGGCTGTCCGACCGGGTCAACCGGCGCGGGCTCTACGCGGCGGCCGCGGTGTGCGGTGCGGTGTGGCCGTTCGTGCTGTTCCCGTTGGTCGACACCGGGTCGTGGCCGCTGATCGTGCTCGGAGTCGTGGTGGGGCTCGGGTTCCACGCGTTCATGTACGGGCCGCAGGCGGCGTTCATCGCCGAGCAGTTCACCGAACGCCTGCGCTACACCGGAAGCTCGCTCGCCTACACGCTCGCCGGCGTGATCGGCGGTGCGGTGGCGCCGTTGCTGTTCACCGCGCTGCTGGCCGGCTTCGGCACGTGGGTGATCGTCGGCCTCTACGTCAGCGTGGCGTGCGTCGTGACGTTGATCGGGCTGCGCCTCGGCCGCGATCCCCAGGAGGAGACCGAGGATCAGGCGCCCAGCAGCACCTTCAGCGTGGTGTCCAAGTGAGCGGTGATCGCCGCGGTGGCCGCGCCGACGTCTCCGGACTCGAGCGCGGCCACGATCGCGTTGTGCTCGTCGATCACGGCCTGCTGCCGGTTGTGCGCCCGGTACAACGCGACCACACCCGCGCGCACCTGCCGTGCGCGCAGCCCTTCGTAGGTCTTGGTCAACAGCTCGTTGCCCGTCGCCGCGACCAACAACGCGTGGAACTGTCGGTCGACATCGATGAACTGCCGCGCGTCCTCGACCAGGAACCGCTGCTGCTCGATGAGCTCGATCATCTTCCGCAACGGAACCGTGCCTTCGGTCATCGTGCGCTCGGCGGCGTACCGCTCGACGACTCCACGCAGCTCCATCAACTCCGTGATCTGCCGCGACGACAACGGCGCGACGTACGCGCCCTTCTTCGGCATGAGCTGCACGAGGTCCTCGGCCGCGAGCAGCAGCAGGGCTTCACGAATCGGCGTGCGGGAGACGCCGATCTGGTTGGCGACGTCCTGCTCGCTGATGAACCGCCCCTGCATCTCGGGGTCGGCGAGAATCGTGTCCTTGAGGAACTCGTAAGCCTTTTCCCTGCCGGACAAGCCGTCGTTCTCTTTGCCCGCAACCTGCATACAACATGTATACCAGAGGAGGATCATGCGTATCGCGCTTTGCCAGATCAGCTCCACGGCTGATCCGCAGGAGAACCTCGTCACCGTCCGCACCGAGGTGGCCAACGCTGCCGCACAAGGCGCACGCGTAGTGCAGTTCCCGGAAGCCACTCAATGCCGCTTCGGCGTGCCACTGGGTCCGGTCGCCGAACCCCTCAACGGCCCGTGGGCCACCGCGGTGCGCGAGATCGCCGACGAGCACAACGTCGTCGTGGTCGCCGGAATGTTCACGCCAGGCGAAGGAAACCGGGTCGCCAACACCACCCTCGTCACCGGCGCCGGCCTGCACCTCGGCTACGACAAGATCCACCTGTTCGACGCCTTCGGCTTCCGCGAATCCGACACCGTGACCCCCGGCGACAAGCCCGTGACGTTCGACGTCGACGCCACCACGATCGGCCTCGCCACCTGCTACGACGTCAGGTTCCCCGAACTTTTCCGCACCCTCGCCGGCACCGCGCCCGTCATCCTGCTCGGCGCCTCCTGGGGCGCCGGCCCCGGCAAGGCCGACCAGTGGGACCTGCTGGTCCGCGCCCGCGCCCTGGACGCGACCTCCTGGATCCTCGCCTGCGGACAGGCCGACCCCGTGTCCACCTTTGGCACCGATCACGGTTCCGCCCCAACGGGAATCGGCCGCAGCGCCGTGGTCGACCCGCTCGGCTCCGTGCGCGAGCGGCTCGGCGGCGCGCCCGGCACCATCCTGTCCGATGTGGACGTTCCGCTCGTGGAGGAGGCCCGCACGATGCTGCCCGTGCTGGCGAACCGGAGGCTGTGATGCGCGAGGAACACGAGTTCTTCCCGGTCGGCGAACGAGCCTGGCACCCGGCCGATCCGGGCGTCACCGAGCGCGTCCTCAGCCGTGACCCCGAGTCCGCGACCCTGACCCGGATCGCGCGCTGGGAACCGGGCCTCGAGACGTCCGGCGTGATCCACCACGACTACCACGAGGAGGTCTACCTGCTGGAAGGCGACCTGACCGACCTGACCCTCGGCAGAACCTTCCACGCGGGCCACTTCGCCAGCCGCCGCCCCGGCATGCCGCACGGTCCTTACCGGACGGACACCGGCTGCGTCATGCTCGAGATCCGCACCGGATAGCGAAGATGCGTAATCCCGACGTCTCCGTTCGCCGGGCCCGCGCGCTTCCTCGTTTTGCGAGGGAACGGTAACAGCGTTTCAGGACACCTCTATCGGGTGAATCACCTGGCCCATCTCACGGCTGATCTAATCTCCGCAGCTCAGACTAGCCAAAGCCCGGCAAGCCCGCGGAAGTTGTCCACAGGCCTGTGCGGGTCCGCTCATCCGATGTCGAACACGGCCGGCGACTTTCGGCACGCGTTCTGATGGACGTGCCACGCGATCACGAGGTCCTGCATCGGCAACCCGGCCGGGCTGTACACGGTCACCTGGTCCGCGCTGGTCCGCCCGGGATGTTCCCCGCGCAGCACCGCGCCGATCGTCGTGTCCGCCGCGACGTGCGCCAGCTCCGGATCGTCCACCACGACCAGCGCGTCCGCCAGCAGTTCCGCGCCCAGTTCGGCCTTGCCCGGCTCGTCGGCGCCGAGGCTCGTGACGTGGGTGCCGGGCGGAACCCGGTGCAGCACAGGCTCCCTGGACCACGTCGCCATCAGGACGATCTCGCCCTCGGCGTCTCCGGACGCCTTGATTCCGAGCCCCGATGCCCACTCCGCGAACGACGCGGCAGCCGCCGGATCGGTGTCCCGCACCGCCACCGACTCCACGGGCCGCAGCGCGGCCAGCGCCTCCAGTTGCGCGCGGCCCTGGGCTCCGGCGCCGATCACCGTCACGGTGCGGGCCTCGGGGCGTGCGAGCAGGTGGGCTCCCAGCGCGCCGCCCAGGCCGGTGCGCAGCGCGGTGAGCGGGCCGCTGTCGATCAGGGCCAGCAGGTCGCCGGTCGCCAGGTCGTGCAGGCAGATCACGCCGGTGATCGCGGGGGAGCGGTTCGGGTTCTTGGCGTGCACCTTCACCGTGTAGGCGGGTATGCCCGGCGCCAGGCCCGGCAGCAGCACCATGGCCGTGACGTCCGGGGACACCGCAGCGCGGATCCGCCGGCCGGAACCGGAAGCACCGGCTCGCAGCGCCTCGGTCAGCTCGGCCGCGAGGCGGGGAAGGTCGACCTCGACGTCTCCGGCCCCCAGCACGATCGTCATGCCGCAGACCTTGACACGGCGAGTAATACTTAAGCATATGGTTAACCATCGGCTCGACCGGCTGTTCCACGCGCTGGCGGACCCGACCCGCCGCGCGATGGTCGAGCGGCTGTGCCGGGGGCCGGCGTCGGTGAGCGAGCTCAAGGAGCCGTTCGCGATGTCGCTGCCGGCCGTGGTGGGGCACCTGAAGGTCCTGGAAGAGGCGGGACTGGTCACGACCAGCAAGCAAGGCCGCACCAGGACCTGCCAGATCGAACCGAACGCGTTGCGCCAGGCCGAGCAATGGCTCGCGGGTCAGCGCACGGAGTGGGAACGCAAACTCGACCGGCTCGGCACACTGCTGGAGGAGACATGAGCATCAAGCACGCGTCATTCACCATCGAACGCACCTACGCCGCGTCGATCGACAAGGTGTGGCAGGCCTGGGCGGACCAGGCGAGCAAGGCGAAGTGGTTCGTGTCGCCTGACGCGTGGGAGTCGAACGGGCACACGCTCGACTTCCGCGAGAACGGCACCGAGAGCGTCGCCGGCACCGCTCCGGACGGAACCGTGCACACGTACAACGCGCTGTACCAGGACATCCAGCCCAACCAGCGGATTGTGTCCACGTACACGATGCACGCCAACGATAAGCGCACGAGCGTCAGCCTCGCGACCGTCGAGTTCGACCAGCAGGACGACAAGACGACGATCACGGTCACCGAGCACGGCGCGTTCTTCGACGGCCTCGACCGTCCCGAGTGGCGCGAGCAGGGCACCAACGCCCTGCTCGACGCACTCGGCAAAAGCCTGACGAA
>NZ_JAXAVW010000057.1:0-35081 GCF_033949945.1 Lentzea miocenica | reverse complement strand
GTTTGACACCCCTCCTCAGGTGTGGCCCGCTCTGGCGCGGCTTGTGACGGGGACCCGCCCGGACCGCACCACCTACGCAACCGGCAGCCGCCCAACGCAACTGGCGTGCCATCAACCCGCGAGTGGCGTGGTACCCCCTGATCAGATTGGCGGGGTCTGGGGGCAGCGCCCCCAGGGGAAGCACTCAAGGTGACGCGCCCTACGCAAGGCGACCACCCGACAAGGCCGCGGAATCGGAACGCGACCCCCTCCGTAAGCCCCACGTAACCCCATCCGGGGAACACCAGCCCCCACCCAATGGTTGGATCCACACGTGAGGCACTTCGACCTGGTCATCATCGGCACCGGCTCCGGCAACTCCATCCCCAACGACGCGATGGCCGACTGGAAAATCGCCATCCTCGAAAAGGGCACCTTCGGAGGCACCTGCCTGAACGTGGGCTGCATCCCCACCAAGATGTTCGTCCACACCGCAGACCAGGCCGCAGCCCCGGCCAACGCCAAGAAACTGGGCGTGGACGCGACGCTGGACGCAGTCCACTGGCCCGAAATCCGCGACCGCATCTTCAACAGGATCGATCCGATCGCCGAAGGCGGCCGGAACTGGCGCGCCAACGAGAACGCCAACGTGACCGTCTTCGAAGGCACCGCGACCTTCGAAGACGCGCACACCATCAACACCGGTACCGGCGAGACCATCACCGCCGACCGGATCGTGATCGCGGCAGGCAGCCGCCCCACCATCCCGGCCATCGCCGACCTGGAAACCACCGGCTTCCACACCAGCGACACGATCATGCGCCTGGACGAACTCCCCGAGAGCCTGATCATCCTCGGCAGCGGCTTCATCGCCTCGGAGTTCGCCCACGTCTTCAGCAGCTTCGGCGTCAAGGTCACCCTGATCGGCCGCTCGAACCTCCTGCTCCGCCACGAGGACCTGGAGATCGCCGAGCGCTTCACCGACGTCGCCAAGCAGAAGTGGGACGTCCGCCTGCAGCGCAAGACCACCCGCGCCGAGAAGACCCCGACCGGCGTGAAACTCCACATGGAAGGCCCCGACGGCGAGGAAACCGTTGAGGCGTCCCAACTCCTGGTGGCAGTCGGCAGGCAGCCGAACACGGACCTGCTCGACGCGACCAAAGCAGGCCTCGAACTCCACTCCGACGGCCGGATCAAGGTCGACGAGTACCAGCGGACCAGCCAGCCGCACATCCTGGCGCTGGGCGACATCAGCTCGGACTACCAGCTCAAGCACGTCGCCAACCACGAGTCCCGCGTCGTCCAGCACAACCTGCTGAACCCGGACAACCCCATCGCCAGCGACCACCGGTTCGTCCCGGCAGCGGTGTTCTCCAACCCGCAGATCGCCAGCGTCGGCCTCACCGAGGAAGAGGCCAAGGCGAAGGGAATCCGTTACGTCACCGCCAGCCAGGCCTACGCCTCCATCGCGTACGGCTGGGCCATGGAGGACACGACCGGCTTCGCGAAGCTGCTCGCGGACCCCGCCACCGGCCAGCTGATCGGCGCGCACATCATCGGCCCGCAGGCGTCATCGGTGATTCAGCCGCTCATTCAGGCGATGAGCTTCGGCCTGGACGCGAAGTCCATGGCACGAGGCCAGTACTGGATCCACCCCGCGATGCCGGAACTCGTCGAGAACGCACTTCTCAACCTGCCGTTGGACTGAACGTTCTGAACGACTGAAGGCCTTAAGCGACAGGGACTTCCGCAACTGCCGGAAAGCCTGGCAACGGAGAACAATGCGGCGATGACAGACAGAGTTCTCGTCGCCTACACCTCGAAAACCGCCGCCACCGATGAGATCGCCGAGATCATCGGCACCGAACTCGCCGGCTGCGGGCTGAGAGTCACCGTGCTCTCGGTCGCCGCCGCGGAAACACTGCACGGGTTCGGTGCCGTGATCATGGGTGACGCCGCGACACGCGATGCACATCGGTTTGTGCGACGACACAAGGCTTCCCTCAAACACACGCCGGTGTGGTTGTTCCACCGCGGCATTCCGCCCGTGCCCAACGACGTCGCGCGCATGGTGCGCAAGCTCGGGGCCGGCGGGCCGGTGAGCTTCGGCGGTGCGGCACCGGACTGGGAGCGGGCGCAGGCATGGGCTCGCTACCTCGCCGATCGGCTCACGGTGCTGCACCGCGGGTTCGTCTCGAACTGACCCTCAGGCCTGCTGAATCCGGACGGTGTTGCCCGCCGGGTCGCGGAACACGCAGTCGCGTGCACCCCATGGCTGCGAAGTCGGCTCCTGCACGACGTCCGCGCCGCCCGCCTGAAGCTTGTCGAACACGCTGTCGAGGTCGGGCGTGGACAGGTTGATGAACGCGTACGAGCCGTTCTCGATCATCTCGGTGATGGCGGTCTTCTGCGTGTCCGTGAGGCCCTCGGCCATCGCGGGCGGTTCGAGCACGACGGCAGAGGCCGCACCCACCGGTGCGACGGTGATCCAGCGCATCGTGCCCTGGCCGACGTCGAGGCGGACCTCCCAGCCGAGCAGGTCGCGGTAGAAGGCCAGCGAGGCGTCGGGGTCGGTGTGCGGGAGGAACGTGGCTGCGATGTTGATGTCCATGCCGACAACGCTAGGACCAGCGCGAATCCGCCGCTTCTCGATTCCTGACCAGATGATTTCCTGACTAGACGTAGCGCGGACGGCCCGCGATCACGCCGAGCACGGTGAGGCCGGCGAGCAACGTCAGCTGCAGCACGAGCGACGTCGTCCAGGCGCCGGTGGCCTCCCGGAGCACGCCGAACGCGAACGGCCCAGAAGCCGCGATCAGGTAGCCGAGGCTCTGCGCCATCGCCGACAGCCGCGCGGTGTCCGAAGTGGACTTCGTGCGCAGCGACATCACCAGCAGCGCCAGCGGGAACATGCCCATGCCGAACCCGATCAGCACCACCCACAGGCCGGGCGCCGCGGCGGGCGCCACCAGCATGCCCAGGATGCCCGCGAACGACAGCACGCCGAGCGCCAGCACCATCGGGCCCTGGCTGCGCAACCGCGCGGCGATCGGCGGCACGAAGAGGCTCACCGGGACGCTGAGCAGCATCGACACCGCGAGCAGCATGCCCGCGGTGTTCCGGTCGACCCCGGCGTCCACGAGCATCGCGGGCAGCCAGCCCATGACGGTGTAGGCGAACAGCGACTGCAGGCCGAAGAACACGGTGATCACCCACGCGAGCGGGCTGCGCAGCAACGAGCGCTTCTCCACCGGAGCGGCAGACCGGACGACGGACGCCTCGGAACCGTGCCGCGCACCGGCGAACCACACGATCACCGCGCCGGCCGACAGCAGCGCCCACGCACCGACGGCGAGGCGCCACGAGCCGAGGTAGTCCTCCAGCCGCGGGGTCAGCGCGGCGGCGAGTGCGGCACCGGCGGCCAGCGTTCCCGTGTAGACACCGGTGAACAGGCCGACCTTGTCCGGGAAGGACGCCTTCACCACGACCGGGATCAGCACGTTGGACACCGCGATGCCCGCACAGGCGATGAAAGTGCCGCCCAGCACGACCCATGGACCGTCGATCACGCGCAGCACCAGGCCGAGCGTGAGCACCCCCAGAGAAAGTCCGATCGCACGGGCCATGCCGAGGCGGCGGCCGAGCCACGGCGCCGCGAACGCCGCGAAGCCGAAGCAGAGCGCCGGAACGGCCGTCAGCGCACTGGTCCAAGCGGCCGAAACCCCAAGGGCGGCGCGGACATCGCCGAGCACCGAGGCCAGACTGGTCACGGCTGGGCGGAGATTCGCCGCCGCGAGGGCGACCCCGATCGCGAGCAGCGTGGACCCGACCAGCGGAACGTGACGATTCTTGACGACCGTCACCCTGCGACCCCGATCGGTGGCAGTCTGTGCGGCATAAGTCGTCTGCTGAATCGTCACGCGCACCACTATCGCAGACGTAGGATGTTCGGATGAAAGGATGACGCTGTGCCGTTGGCCACTACCCGACGGGCGGGCCTAGTCGACCAGGTGATCGAGCAGATGCGCAGCGCGATCACCACTGGCGAATGGCCCGTCGGGCAGCGCATCCCGCCCGAGCCCGAGCTGGTCACCGCGCTCGGAGTGGGCAGGAACACGGTCCGCGAGGCCGTGCGCGCCCTCTCCCATGCCGGCCTGCTGGAGGTGCGGCAGGGCGACGGCACGTTCGTCCGCGCGACCAGCGAGCTGTCCGGCGCGGTCCGCCGCATGTGCGGAACAGAGCTGAAGGAAGTCCTCCAGGTCCGCCGCACCCTGGAGATGGAGGGCGCGCGTCTCGCCGCCAAGCACCGCACCGACGCCGAGCTGGCCCGCCTCACCGAGTTGCTGCGCAAGCGCGACGCGGCGATGGAGGCCGAGCAGTGGGCCGAGGTCATCGAGCACGACACCGCGTTCCACGTGCTGCTCGTGCAGTGCTCGCACAACACCCTTCTGGCAGAGCTCTACCAGGGCTTGACCGAGGCTGTTAAGGCTTCGGTGGCGGCATCTGTCGACACCAGCCAGCCTGGAACCGACCAGGTGTCGCACACCGGCCTGCTGCACGCGGTCCGGGACGGTGACCAGGAGAAGGCGGCGATCGAGGCGGGCGGGTTCTTCGAGGAGTTGATCGAGAAGTTCTGCTGAATCACGGTCAAAGCGGACCGGAGCTGTCCGCATGAGCTCATAGCGTGGGGGCCATGGAGATCACGCCGTTCCGCATCGAGGTCCCGCAGGCCGAGGTCGACGACCTCCGTTCCCGCCTGGGCAACGCGCGGTGGCCGGAGGAGGACATGCCGGGAGTCGGCTGGTCCTACGGCATCCCGCTGAGCTACCTGCGCCCGCTCGCCGAGTACTGGGCGACCGGGTTCGACTGGCGTGCTCAGGAAGAACGGATCAACTCCTACCCGCAGTTCACGACCGAGATCAGCGGGCAGCGCATCCACTTCCTGCACGTCCGCTCGAAGAACCCGGACGCGGTGCCGTTGCTGCTGATCCACGGCTGGCCGGGCTCGTTCGTCGAGTTCCTGAACGTGATCGAGCCGCTGTCGGAGGACTTCCACCTGGTGATCCCGTCGATCCCCGGCTTCGGCTTCTCCGGCCCGGTGCGCAGGCCCGGCTGGAACGTGCTGCGCGTCGGGTGGGCGTTCTCGAAGCTGATGGAGGGCCTGGGTTACGACCGCTACGGCGTGCAGGGCGGCGACTGGGGTTCGACCATCGCTCAGGAGATCGGCAGGGTGTTCCCCGAGCACGTCATCGGCGTGCACCTGAACATGCTGATGACGTTCCGCCCTCAGGGCGTCAACGACCTGACGTCCGACGAGCTGCGGGCGCTGGAGTCGCTCGACCACTACCAGAAGGAACTCTCCGGCTACATGCACATCCAGCGCACGCGGCCGCGCACGCTCGGCTACGGGCTGACGGACTCGGCGGTCGGCCAGCTGGCGTGGATCGTGGAGAAGTTCCACGACTGGACGGACAACGAGGGCACGCCAGAGGACGCGGTGGACCGCGACCACATGCTGACCAACGTGTCCATCTACTGGTTCACCGGTACGGCGGGCTCGTCCGCGCAGCTGTACAAGGAACAGTCGGCGGCGTGGGGCAAGCAGCAGCCGACCACGGTGCCGACCGGCGTCGCGGTGTTCCCGCACGACATCGGCGCGCCGGTGCGATCGTTGGCGGACAAGATGATCCCGACGATCGTGCACTGGACGGAGTTCGACCGCGGTGGTCACTTCGCCGCGATGGAGGAACCGGACCTGCTGGTCCAGGACATCAGGAAGTTCTTCGGATCACGGTGAGCACAACACTTTCGACCCGCACCCTCAACCGCACGCTGCTGGCGCGGCAACTGCTCCTGGAGCGCACGGCCACGCCGATCGTGGCGGCCGTCGAGCACCTCGGCGGTCTCCAGGCCCAGGCGCCGATCCCGCCGTACCTGGCGCTGTGGACGCGACTCGACTCGTTCCAGGTCGACGCGCTGAGCAGGCTGATCATCGACCGCTCGCTGGTGCGGATGACGTTGTGGCGCGGCACGTTGCACCTGATCTCGGCCGACGACGTCTACCTGATGCGCACGGCGTTGCAGCCGGAGCTGAACAAGTGGGCGCGCAACGTGATGCCGCCGGCCGGCAGGGTCGAACTCGACCTGGCCGAGCTGGCGCGGATCACCCGCGAGTACGTCGACACCGAACCGCGCACGGTCGCGGAGGTCGGCGCGCACCTGGAGAAGCACTTCCCCGAGGCGAAGGCGCGGGAGCTGTCCACGCAGGCGCAGATGCTGGTGCCGATGGTCCAGGTGCCGCCGCGCGGGATCTGGGGCGTGGGCGGCGTTCCGCAGAACGTGGCGATGGCCACGTGGCTCGGGCGGGACCTGCCGGAGACCGCCGCGGTGCCGGAGCTGATCACGCGATACCTGCGGGCGTTCGGGCCGGCGACGCTCGCGGACATGCAGGCGTGGTCGCGGCTGACCGGGTTGAAGGCGCATGCGGCCGGCCTGGACCTGGTGCAGTACAGGAACGAGGACGGCAAGGTGCTGCTGGACGTGCCGGACGGCGTGATCGTGCCGGAGGACACCCCCGCGCCGGCACGGCTGTTGCCCGCGTTCGACAACGTGTTGCTGGGGCATGCGGACCGGACCAGGATCATGAGTGAGGACGCGCGCTCGCGGTGGGGTGCCGTGCGCAACGGCGTGTTCCCGCCGACGTTCCTCGTCGACGGGTTCCTGCGCGGCACGTGGAACGTCGTGGAGACGAAGGACACCGCGACGTTGACGATCGAGCCGTACTTCAAGACCACGAAGCAGGACATGGCGGGTGTGGTCCGCGAGGCCAAGTCGGTGCTGAAGGTGATGGCACCCAAGAAGGTCCACGTGATCGCTGCCCCTTAGGGCGGATTTTCCCGCCCCTGCGGGTGTCTCGGGGTCGTGTTCCACACGAAGTGGGGCGACCAGGCTCGTTGGATGGTCGCCGCACGCCGGTCAGCTGAGGTCACGGGTGCTCTCGCGGACGGCAAGCGCAAGGCGGGCCCCGCTGTCTCCGGCAGCCCGCACGCTTTGCTCGCGTTGCAACGAGACGCGGGCAACGCGGCCGTGGGCGCGCTGATGGCGGCCAAGCAGAAGCAGCCGGACCAGGCGGCGCTCGGCCACATCGACGCCGCGCTGAAGGAGGTCCGCGGCAGCGAGCCCGAGATCGACACGGTCGAGAAGGGCCTCAAGGCGGCCCAGTCGGCGGGCGTGCCGGTGACGTTGGAGGGACCGAAGCCGCCCGCGTCCGCGCTGGCCGTGACGACGACGGGGTTCGGCCCGAACGCGGTGCAGCCCAAGAAGCCCGTACCGCCTGCGAAACCGGTGCCGGCGAAGTCCAAACTCGGCACGGCGGCCGCCCGTCCCGCTGCCAAAGCCGGTGGTGCGTCGGCGAAACCCGCGGCAGCGCCCGTTGTCCCCGCGGTGGCCGCGGCCGATCCGGCGTTCATGCAGGTCACCGAGAAGGTCAAGGGGTTCGCGGCCGCCAAGAGGGCGCATCCGCCCGCCGCGGCCAAGGCGAAGGAGGCGCAGGACGCCGCGCAGGCCCCTGCCGACGACCTCGCGGGGCAGGCGAAGGCCTCCAAGGTCGACTCGATGGACGCGCAGCAGGCGGGGTCGTTCGACAAGCAGGCGTTCATCGCGGCGGTGAAGACCGCGATCGAGGCGAAGTCGCCCAAGACGTTGCAGGAGGGAACCTCACCGCAGGGCAAGGCCGACGGGGTCGCCTCCGAGGTGAAAGGCATGGTGTCCCAAGGCAAAGAGGGCCAGGCCAAGGACATCGAAGCGGCCACCGACGCAGCCCCTGACCAGTCGAAGGCGGTGCCGAAGCCGGTCACGCCGATGGCCCAGGAGAACCCCGGCGCCGCCCCGGCGATCCCGGCCGCGGGTGCCGCGCCGAAGCCCGCGCCGCCGTCACAAACCGACCTGACGGCGGGCAAACAGCAGGTCGCGCAGGAACAGAGCGACGTCACCGACGAGCAGATGCGGCAGTCGAACGAGCCGCAGTTCCAACAAGCGTTGGACGCCAAGCAGACCGCCGCCGCGCACGCCGACACCGCACCGGCCCAGGTCCGCGCGCAGGAACAGCAGGTGATCGGCCAAGCCAAGGCCGAGGCCGGCGCGGTCACCGCCGGTGGTGTGGCCGGGATGCAGGGGGCCAAGGGTGCGGCACTGGCGAAGCTGGTGGCGGACAAGGGAAAGACGAAGACCAAGGACGAGGCCAAGCGCGCGGAGGTGACGACGAGGATCCAGGGCATCTTCGCGGCCACCGAGACCGAGGTGAAGAAGATCCTCGGGGCCATCGACCCGAAGGTCGAGACCGAGTTCGCCAAGGGCGAGGCCGCTGCCCGGCAGGCGTTCGAGTCCTTTGTGGCCGCCAAGGTCAACGCCTACAAGCAGGACCGGTACAGCGGCTGGCTCGGCGGATACCGCTGGATCAAGGACAAGGTCCTCAGCGTGCCGGACAAGGTGAACGAGTTCTACACCGCCGGCCGCGAGCTGTACCTGAAACAGATGGACGGCGTGATCTCCCGCGTCGCCGACATCGTGGGCAACGACCTGTCCCTGGCCAAGCAGAAGATCGCGACCGGCAAGGCCGAGATCGCCGCGTTCGTCAAAACGCTCTCCCCCGACCTGCAGAAGGTAGGCGCCGACGCGTCCGCCGAGATCAACGACCGCTTCGAGCAGCTCGAAAGCGACGTCACCGACAAGCAGAACGCCGTCGTCGACACCCTCGCCACCAAGTACACCGAGGCCCGCCAGGCCGTCGACGAACGCATCGAAGCGTTGCAGGCGGAGAACAAGGGCTTCGTCGACGCCGCGGTCGACGCGGTCAAGGGCGTCGTCAACACGATCCGCGAACTCGCCGCGATGCTGCGCGACGTCCTGTCCCGCGCCGCCGCAGTGGTCGGGGACATCGTCAAGAAGCCCGTCGAGTTCCTCGGCAACCTGATCGCCGGCGTGAAGGGCGGCATCCTCAAGTTCAAGGACAACATCCTCGAGCACCTGCGCAAGGGCCTGATGGGCTGGCTGTTCGGCGCGCTCGCCGACGCGGGCATCGAACTCCCGGAGAAGTTCGACGTGCGCGGCATCATCAAGCTGCTGGCGTCGATCTTCGGCCTGACGTGGTCGAACATCCGCAGCCGCCTGGTCAGGCAGATCGGCGAGAAGGCCATGGCGGCGGCCGAGAAGGGCGTCGAGATCTTCCAGGTCCTGACCACCCAGGGCGTGTCCGGCCTGTGGCAGATGCTGATGGAGAAGCTCAGCGACATCAAGGAGACGATCCTCGCGCAGGTGAAGGACTTCGTGATCACGAAGATCATCACCGCCGGCATCACCTGGCTCATCGGCCTGCTCAACCCCGCCGCCGCGTTCATCAAGGCCTGCAAGCTGATCTACGACGTCGTGATGTTCTTCGTGACCAACGGCAGCCGCATCATGAAGTTCGTCAACACCGTCATCGACTCGGTGGCCGACATCGTGCGCGGCAACGTGGGCGGCGTCGTCGACAAGATCAACGACGTCCTCGGCCAGATGGTCCCGATCATCATCGGATTCCTCGCGAGCGCCATCGGGCTGGGCGGCATCGGCGCGAAGATCCGGTCGATCATCGAGACCCTGCAGAAGCCGGTGAACAAGGCTCTCGACTGGGTGATCAAGAAGGGGCTGACGCTGGCGGGCCCGATCATCAAGAGGCTCAAGAACGTCAGCGGCAAGGTGAAGGCGAAGGTCGCGGCGGGCAAGGCATGGGTGAAGGGCAAGGTCGACAAAGGCAGGCAGTGGGTCAAGTCGAAGGTCTACGGCGGCGACGACAGCCAGGAAGGCAGGAAGAAACGGCAGGACGCCGCGCTGCGGGCAGGCGTAGCCGCGGCCAACCGGTTCGCGGGCAGGCCAGTCGGCGGCGCCGCGCTGAAGCCCCTGCTCGGTGCGATCCGGGTGCGGTACGGGGTCGAGGTGCTCGAACCGGTGCCCAGAGGTCACCACTGGGGTGTGCACGCCAGCCTGCAACGGACCCGGGATCCGCTGAGCCAGTTCGACCTCACCTGGGACGTCGACGATCCGGAAGCCAGGACCAGCCGTCTCGACGATCCCGTCCACCAGGCAGGCATCCTGGAGGCCTCTCACCTGTTCGCCGCCCTGCCCAACATCGAGGCGAAGCAGAACGTCGCGAGTGACGGCACGGGCGCACCGGTCCTGAGCGGATGGGGCAAGGGCGAGATCGCCGCCACCGAAGCGGTCCGTCGGGAGTCGCTGGACGCCGGGCACGAACCGGCCGGCCACGTCTTCGACCCAAAGGACTCACCCGGCCTGTACCAGTGCTCGCACTCCGAACTGAAGCTGCTTGCCGCGGGAGCCGTTACCGCAGCATCGGCGAAGCCGATGTGCGACGAGTGCATCAAGGCCGCCGCCAAGCTGGCACGCAAGTCCAGAGTGGCCCGCTACGTCGGAGATCCCGGCGGTGTGCACGTCTTCCTCGAAGACGGCGCGCACAAACCGGTTCGGCACCCGTCCGGCGCGATCACCCAAGGGCCGAAGAAGAAGTAGCAATCACTCCATCGGTGTGACGTGTTTGATCACTTCCAGGGCCGCGGTGATCGCGGGCCGCCGAGTCGCCTGAGTCCGCCACACCGCGTAGAGCCGTCGCGTCGGGGTGGGCCGCAGCGGCACGACCCGCACGCCGTCCGGCACCTCTTCCCTGCCCAGTCGCGGGATCAGCGCGACCCCGATCCCCTTGGCCAGCAACGCCATCTGCGTGCGGTACTCGCTGATCCGGTACGCCACCACGGGTTCGATGCCCGCGCCGTGGAACGTCCGCACCAGCCAGTCGTGGCAGATCGACCCCTCCGTCTGGCAGATCCAGCGCTCGCCGACGAGGTCGGCGGGTTCGAGGAACTCCCTGCCGGACAACGGGTTCGCCGCCGGGATGAGCACCTCGGCGACGTCGTCGTGGATGAAGACGCGGGACAGCGACTCCGGTATCGGCAGTGGCGTGTTCGCCCAGTCGTGCACGATCGCCATGTCGAGTTCGCCGCGCGCGACGGCCTCGGTGGCGTGGGGTGGGTCGATCTCCGTCAGCCGCACGTCGAGCGCGGGGTGCCGGTCGATCAGCTCGGCCAGGACGTCGGGCAGCAGGCCTCGGGCGGCGGTGGCGAACGAACCGATGCACAGGCGGCCGATCGCGGCGCCGCGCTGTTCTTCGAGGGCTACCTCGGCCTCTTCTACGAGCTTCAGGACCTGGCCGGCGGTGTCGGCCAGCAGCAGGGCCGCGTCGGTCAGGCGGACGCCTCGGCCGCGGCGTTCCAGCAGCGTGGTGCGGGTTTCGCGTTCGAGTTTGGCGATCTGCTGCGAGACCGCGGACGGCGTGTAGCCGAGCACGTCCGCCGCGGCGCCGACGGTTCCGTGGGTGGCGACGGCGTGCAGGGCTTTGAGCCTTCCCAGGTCGAGCATGTAGCAATGCTAAACCCAAAACCTTAGAAATCGGAACT
Source organism: Lentzea miocenica (assembly GCF_033949945.1). Taxonomy (NCBI): domain Bacteria; kingdom Bacillati; phylum Actinomycetota; class Actinomycetes; order Pseudonocardiales; family Pseudonocardiaceae; genus Lentzea; species Lentzea miocenica. Next base: position 23,598 of record NZ_JAXAVW010000057.1, on the reverse strand, counting down.
GGTGCTTAATAGTTAGCGCCCGCAAGCTTGGAGGCATGAGTCCCCGACACGTCCTGCTCGCCGTCCTGGTCGCCGCCATCTGGGGCTTCAACTTCGTCATGCTCAAGATCGGACTCGACGAGTTCCCGCCGATCCTGTTCTCGGCGCTGCGGTTCCTCGCGGCCGCAGTGCCCGCGATCTTCTTCGTCGGACGGCCGTCGGTGGCGTGGAAGTGGGTCATCGCGGTCGGGCTCGTGCTGGGCGTCGCGAAGTTCAGCTTCCTGTTCATCGGACTCAAGGCGGGCATGCCGGCCGGGCTGTCGAGCCTGGTGCTGCAGAGCCAGGTGATCTTCACGGCCGTGTTCGCCTCCGTCGTCCTGCGCGAACGGCCGAAGATGGTGCAGATCACCGGCATCGCGCTGGCGATCGCGGGCATCGGGGTGATCGCGTGGGACTACGGGCAGAGCTCGCCGCTGCTCGGGTTCCTGCTGCTGGTCGCGGCGGGGGCGTGCTGGGGAGTGTCCAACGTGATCATGCGGTACGCGCGGCCCGCCGACATGGTGCGGTTCATGGTGTGGGTGAGCGCGGTCGCGGTGCTGCCGCTGTTCGCCCTGTCGCTGCTCACCGAGGACGTCTCGGCATTGGGACGGATGGACTGGGCCGGGGTGGGTGCGATCGGGTACGTCGCGTGGATCTCGACGCTGCTCGGGTTCGGCATCTGGGGATTCCTGCTGCGCCAGTACGAGTCCTCGGTCGTGGCGCCGTTCTCGTTGCTGGTGCCGGTGTTCGGGATGTTCTCGGCGTGGGCGTTCCTCGGCGAGAACCTGAGCGGGCTGCAGGCGGCGGCCGGCGGCCTGGTGCTGGCGGGGCTCGCTATCCCGCAGCTGGTGGGGCGCCGGGCGGCACGAACGGAAGTCCGGCGGGAGCTCCTCGTTCCAGCAGGTCGATGACGGCCTTGGTGTCGAGGTGCTCCGCGACCAGGTCGCCCAGCAGGTCCAGTTGGGCCTCGCGGGCGGCCTGGAAGCTCACCTCACCCGGTTCGAAGTCGCGGCCGGAGCGGTCGGCGGCCCAGCGCAGGAACTTGCGGCGGAACGCGTCGTTCTCCAGCAGGCCGTGCCAGTGCGTGCCCAGCACGCGCTCGGTCTCCGCGCCTTCGTCGGCGATCAACGGCTGTTCGGTGCTGCGCACGACCTGACCGTGGTGGATCTCGTAGCCGGTCACGGGTTCCCCCCACGCCGTGGCCGATGGGGTGGCCAGGGTTTTCCGCGGCTGGAAGCGGATGTCGACGTCGAGCAGACCGAGTCCTTCTGCGATCCCGTCCTTGGACTCCACGTCGTCCTCGATGCGCTTCGACAACATCTGGAAACCGCCGCAGATGCCGAGAACCGGGCCGTCGAACCGTTGAATCGCCTGGGCCAGACCGGTTTCGCGCAACCACGCGAGGTCTGACACGGTCGCTTTGGAACCGGGCAGCACGACCAGATCCGCGTCCGCCAACCGCGAAGGCTCCGTCACGAACCGCACGGAAACGCCCGGCTCACAGGCCAGCGCCTCGACGTCGGTGGCGTTGGAGATGCGCGGCAACCGGATCACGGCGACCCGGAGCCAGTCACGCACGGGCGGCACCGGACGGCCGATCACGCCGTCCGCGTTGTAGGACAACGAATCCTCGGCGTCGAGCCACAGTTCCTCGCGCCACGGCAGCACGCCGAGCACCGGCCGTCCGGTGAGCGCCTTGAGCTGGTGCAGGCCCGGTTCGAGGAGTCGCTGGTCGCCGCGGAACTTGTTGACGACGAACCCCGAGACCAACGCCTGATCAGCCGCGTCCAGCACCGCCACCGTGCCGAAGAGGTGCGCGAACACACCGCCGCGGTCGATGTCACCGATCACCAGCACCGGCAGATCGGCGCGCGTGGCCAGGCCCATGTTCGCGATGTCGTTGGGGCGCAGGTTGATCTCGGCAGGCGAACCCGCGCCCTCGCAGATGACGACCTCGTGGTCGCGGCGCAGACCATCCAAAGTGGACAACACGGTGTCGAGCAGCTGCTGCTTGCGTTCGCGATAGCTCAACGCGGAGACCTCGCCGACCGCCTTGCCCAGCACGACGACCTGCGAGGTGCGGTCGCTGCCCGGCTTCAACAGCACCGGGTTGAACCGCACACTCGGCTCCTTGAAAGCCGCCCGCGCCTGCACGGCCTGAGCGCGCCCGATCTCCCCGCCGTCGAGTGTGACGAACGAGTTGTTCGACATGTTCTGCGCCTTGAACGGCACGACGTCAACGCCCTGGCGTGCCAGAAAGCGGCACAGACCGGCGACCAGGACGCTCTTACCAGCGTCCGAGGTCGTCCCACAGATCAACATCGCGCCCCGCATGGACGCCAATGCTGCCATCATCACGGGCATGCTCACCGTCGTGCTCATGCACAGCCCGTTTCTCGGCCCTTCGAGCATGCGCCCGCTCGCCGACGAACTGGCCTCCGACGGGGTAGCGGTTCTGCTGGTCGACCTGCAGATGACCATCAACGAGGCACCTGTGCACCAGCGGCTGATAGGTGCTTTCGCGGACGCCCTGGAGGACGCCGGCGTCGGCGGACAGCTCGTCTTGGTCGGCCACAGCGGCGCGGGCCCGTTGCTGCCGGGCTTCGCCGACGCGCTGGAACTGGACGTCGCAGCCCTGGTGTTCCTCGACTCCGACCTGCCCACGCCGGGAAAGGCATGGCGTGAGACGGTCGATCCCGCGCTGGTCAGCCAGGTCAAGGCCTCGGTGCGGGACGGCAAGCTGCCGCGCTGGGACCGCTGGTTCGACACGGACCCGCTGACGCTGGTGCCCGCCGAACTGCGCGAGGAGATGCGCGACGAGGCGCCCGAGGTGCCGTGGGAGTTCCTGAAGGAGCAGCGGCCGGTCGTGGAGTGGGCCGGGCCGTGCGGGTACGTGCTGCTGTCGCCGGTCTACGAGGCCGCGGCGAACAAGGCCGACGAGCTGGGCTGGCCGGTTGAGCGTCTGGAGTCACACCACCTGGCGGCCGCGACGTCGCCCTCGGCGGTCGCGGCCGCGCTGAAAGCAGTGCTCAGCAAACTGTGAGGATCTCCGCGCCCGTGTCGGTGACGACGAGGGTGTGCTCGAACTGCGCGGTCCAGCTCTTGTCCTGGGTGGTGACGGTCCAGCCGTCGTCCCACATGTCGTGCTCGTAGCCGCCGAGCGTGATCATCGGCTCGATCGTGAACGTCATGCCGGGTTCGAGCACGGTCTTCACCGACGGCTCGTCGTAGTGCAGCACCACGAGGCCGCTGTGGAACGCGCGGCCGATGCCGTGACCGGTGAAGTCGCGGACGACGCCGTAGCCGAACCGGTTCGCGTACGCCTCGATGACGCGGCCGATGACGTTGATCTCACGGCCGGGCTTCACGGCCTTGATCGCGCGCATGGTCGCCTCGTGCGTGCGCTCGACCAGCAGCCTGTTCTCCTCGGAGACGTTGCCCGCGAGGAAGGTGGCGTTCGTGTCGCCGTGCACGCCGCCGATGAACGCCGTGACGTCGATGTTCACGATGTCGCCGTCCTCGACGACCGTGGAGTCCGGGATGCCGTGGCAGATGACCTCGTTCAGCGAGGTGCAGCACGACTTCGGGAAGCCGCGGTAGCCCAGCGTCGACGGGTACGCGCCGTTGTCGCACAGGAACTCGTGCGCCACCGCGTCGATCTCGTCCGTCGTGACGCCGGGAACGACGACCTTGCCGGCCTCCTGAAGGGCCTGCGCAGCGAGCCGGCCCGCGATCCGCATGGCCTCGATGATCTCCGGCGTCTGCACCCACGGGTCGTTGCCGCGCTGGGGTGCGGGCTTGTCCACGTACTCGGGACGGACGATGCGCGAGGGCACCTGACGACGCGGAGACTGCACACCGGGTTGCAGCACGGAACGAACGGCCATGCGCTCCAGATTAGCCGTCCGCGCGGGGGCGGCTCTGAACCTGGTCCTCGGCGCGCGGCTCCGGCAGCCGCGGCGCCGGGAGCAGGACGCCCGCCCGGACCAGGCGTTCCCGCGTCGTCAGGTGTGTGGTTTTGGTCGTCATCACGGCACCGCCTTCAAGAACTTCGCCGCCACGTCCACGGCTGGAGTCGAACTATCCGCGCTGAGCACCAAGGTCGCGAACGCGAGATCGCCTCGGTAGCCCATGAACCACCCGTGTGAGTGCACGCCGTCACCGAACTGCGCGGTACCAGTCTTGCCGCGGACATCGCCGTACGGCTTGAGTTGCGGTGCAGTGCCGTAATCGACGACCTCGCGCATCATCTGCCGCACCGGGTCGAGCACGGCCGGTGTGGGCGCGGTGGGCTGTTTGTCGGCTTTGGTCTCCTTGCCCCGCACCAGTTGTGGCACCGGCATGGAGCCCTTCGCGATGGACGCGCTCACCAGGGCCATGCCGAACGGCGACGCGAGCACCTTGCCCTGGCCGAACGCGTCCTCCGCCCGTTCCACGACGTCGGTCGCGGGCGGCACGGACCCGGTGATCGTGGTCAGGCCCGCGATGTCGAAGTCGGCACCGAGACCGAGCGACAGCGCGGCGCTCGGCAGCAGCTCGGCGGGCATGTCGACGGCGAGCTGCGCGAACGTGGTGTTGCAGGAGAACGCGAACGCGCTGCGGAGAGGGATCGTGCCCTTGTCGAACTCGCTGGAGTTCGGCACGATCCGCCGCCCGTCGATGGTGGTCTTGCCGGGGCACGGCAGCGGGGTGTCGGCGGTGACCTTGCCGGACTGCAGCGCGGCGAGCGCGGACACGGCCTTCATCGTCGAACCCGGCGGGAAGCGGCCGGTCAGCGAGAGGGCGCCCTGGGCGTCGGCCGGGTCGTTCTGCGCGACGGCCAGGATGTCGCCGGTGGACGGCTGGATGGCGACCAGCATCGTGGGCTGCGTGACCGGTTCGACGGCGTCTTCCGCGGCGGTCTGGATCGCGCGGGACAACGCGATGTTCACGGCCTTGGCGGGCTCGGGGGCCTTCGAGGTCAGCTCGTCGACCTCGGCGCCCTGCGCGTCGACCGTGGACACCCGGAAGCCCTCGTGGCCCGCGATGTCGTTCTCGACCAGCTTGCGCACGGCCGGCAGCACCTGCGAGCCGAAGGTGCGGCTCGGCGCCAGCAGTGACGTCTGCGAACTGAACCGCACGCCGGGCAGTTCGTAGATCTTCGGCTTCACCGACTGGTAGTCCGGGTCCCGCAGCGCCGCGACCTGGTAGGCCTGGCCTTCCGGGGTCTTGCCGACGCCCTCGGTGATCGTCTGCGCGGTGATGGCCTTGTCCAGCGGGTTCAGCGCGTCCGCGAGGGCCTTGGAGACGGCGGCGACGTCACCGGCCTCCTTCGCGACGAGCAACACCGAGACAACGCGTTCAGGGGCCAGCAACGGCGTGCCGTCGCGGTCGAGGACGGGCGCCGGGTCGGGCTTGAGCTCGGCGACCTTGACGGACTGCTGCGGCGCGAGCTTGGGATGCGCCACCGACGACGCCCAGTGCACCTTCCACGTGTCGCCTTCCTGGCGCACGTCGAACTTGGTCGAGTACGTCCAGTGGCGGTTCTTGCCGAGGTCCCAGTCGAGGCTCACGCTCGCCTCGGAGGCCGTCTCACCGTTCTTGCGGATCTGGTCGACCTTGCTGGAGAGCCCCTCGGGCTTCAACGCGCCCCGGAACTTCTCCAGGGTCTCCTTGGCCTCGTTCGGGTTGTCGGTCATCCCGGCAGCACCCTGCACGTCACCGGACGCGAGCTTCGCCAGGAATTCGTTGGTGATCTCCGGCGCTCCTGGTTCCGACTTGAACAGGCCGCAGCCGCTCACCGTCACCAGCACCACCGTGATCGTCGCGAGAAGGCGCACCCGCGCGAGTATGCCGGTTCAGAAGAGGACAGTCGCGTACTGGCCGACCTGTTCGAACCCGATCTTCCGGTAGGCGGCCTGCGCCACGTGGTTGTAACCGTTGACGTAAAGGCTGGCTGTGCGGTTGAGGACCCTGGTCAGCCGGTCTGCCACGGCGGCTGTTCCGGCTGTGCCGATCCCCTCGCCTCGGCGGTCTGGTCTTACCCAGACGCCCTGGATCTGGCCCACTCGGGAGGACATGGCGCCGATTTCCGCTTTGAAGACGACTTCGCCGTGTTCGAACCTGGCGAAGGCCCTGCCGGCTGCGATCAGTTCGCTGACCCTGGCCCGGTAGCCGGCGCCGCCGTCTTCCGCGCAGGGGTCGATGCCCACCTCTTCGATGAACATCGAGATGGCCGCGGGGAGGTAGCGGTTCAGTTCGCTGGGGCGGACCTGCCTGACCAGCGGGTCCGGGGTGATTTTGGGGGTGCCGGAGATTGCCATCAGAGGTTGGTCGCCGCGGACTTCTCGGGCCGGGCCCCAGTCCGGCTGGAGTTCGTCCCAGAGGGTTAAGACCTGTTCAGCGGGGCCTACCAGGGAGGAGCACATTCGGCCTCGTCGGCGGGCGCGGTCGGCGAACATGCGCATGGCCGTGGCGCTGCCTTTTAGGGGGATCAGGTTGGGGCCGGAGAAGCAGAGGCCATCTACTCGGCCGCGGATGGGCCTTGAGTCGGAGCCCCACATTTCGCCGCCCAGGCGCCAGGGGTCCAGGCCGGCTACTTCTACTCTCGCGGCGACCATGCACGCGGCTACGGGGTCGTGTTCGAACGCCCCGCGTACGTCGATCAGGTCGCGCTCGTCGAGAACGCGCGCTCCGGCCAGCCTCAGCACGTCACCTAGCGTGCCAGATCGGGTGGGGATGTGGCATCAGCCAACTGTGCGGAGCGGAGGTGACGGTCCGCACCTGGGGGTTTGGGAGGCACGACACTTGCGGGTGGTTGGCACGAATCGTGACGGGGACCCACCCGAAGCGCGCTGAAAAGCAAAGACAAAGGCATCGGGGGCGTTCCCGGCCAGGAACGCCCCCGATGTGTGGCTGTGTCTGTCAGCCGACGCTGACGACCGGTTCGCCGCCTTCGATCGGTTCCATCTCCTCGGCGAGGCGCATGGCCTCTTCGATGAGGGTTTCGACGATCGCGTGCTCCGGCACGGTCTTGATGACCTTGCCCTTGACGAAGATCTGGCCCTTGCCGTTGCCGCTCGCGACGCCCAGGTCGGCCTCGCGGGCCTCGCCGGGGCCGTTCACGACGCAGCCCATGACCGCGACGCGCAGCGGCACCTCCATGCCCTCCAGACCGGCCGTGACCTGCTCTGCGAGCGTGTACACGTCCACCTGGGCGCGGCCGCAGGACGGGCAGGACACGATCTCCAGCTTGCGCGGGCGCAGGTTGAGCGACTGGAGGATCTGGTGGCCGACCTTGATCTCCTCGACCGGCGGGGCGGACAGTGACACCCGGATGGTGTCGCCGATGCCCTGGCGCAGCAACGCGCCGAACGCGACGGCCGACTTGATGGTGCCCTGAAAGGCCGGACCGGCCTCCGTGACGCCCAGGTGGAGCGGGTAGTCGCACTGCTCGGCGAGCAGTTCGTAGGCGCGGACCATGACCACCGGGTCGTTGTGCTTCACCGAGATCTTGATGTCGTGGAAGTCGTGCTCGGCGAAGAGCGAGGCTTCCCACATGGCCGACTCGGCGAGGGCCTCCGGGGTGGCCTTGCCGTACTTCTTGAGCAGGCGCGGGTCCAGCGAACCGGCGTTCACGCCGATTCGGATCGGGGTGCCGTGGTCCTTGGCGGCGGCCGCGATCTCCTTGACCTGGTCGTCGAACTTGCGGATGTTGCCGGGGTTGACGCGGACCGCGGCGCAACCAGCCTCGATGGCGGCGAAGACGTACTTCGGCTGGAAGTGGATGTCCGCGATCACCGGGATCTGGGACTTCCTGGCGATCGCGGGCAGGGCGTCGGCGTCGTCCTGCGACGGGCAGGCGACGCGCACGATGTCGCAGCCTGACGCCGTCAGCTCCGCGATCTGCTGCAGAGTCGCGTTGACGTCGGACGTCAACGTGGTCGTCATCGACTGGACTGAGACGGGGAACTCGCTGCCGACACCGACGTTGCCGACCATCAGCTGCCTGGTCTTGCGACGTTCCGACAGCACCGGCGGCGGCAGTGCCGGCATTCCGAGCATCACGCCGTCACTCATGGGTTGTGCACCTTTCCGTATTTCACTGCTATTGCAACCTGATGGGGTTGACGATGTCGGCGGTCACGGTCAGCAGCGTGATGGCGCCGCCGATGAAGATGACCACGTAGGTGAGCGGCAGCAGGCGCATGTAGTTGACCGGGGCGCCGGCGGGCTTGCCGCGCAGCTTCCTGATCCAGTCTCGCACCCGTTCGTAGAGGTTGACGGCGATGTGACCACCGTCAAGCGGGAGTAGCGGCAGGAGGTTGAACACACCGACGAAGAAGTTCAGGCCCGCCAGCATGAGGATGAAGAACGCCCAGAGGCCTCGCTCCGCCGCGTCACCGCCCAGGCGCGACGCACCCACGACGGAGATCGGGGTGTCGAGGTCGCGTTCGCCGCCGCCGATGGCCTTGACCACGGCCGGGATGCGCTCAGGGAAGCGCATGAGGCCCTTCCAGGTGTTCACGAACATGTCGCCGGTGAACGCGATGGAGGCCGGGACGGCCGCGAGCGGGCTGTACTCGAAGTTCTGCTGCCAGGTGACGCCGATGGCGCCTACCTTCTTGACCTCGCGGCCGCCCTTGCCGTCGGTGACCTCGCGGGTGACCTGCGGCACGTTCACGGTGAGGGCGAGTTCCTTGCCGTCGCGCAGCACCTTGAACTCGGTCGGGCCGTTCAGGTCGCGGGTGATCCGGAGCATGTCCGACCAGGTCGCGATGGGCTTGCCCGCGATGGAGGTGACCTCGTCGCCCGCCTGCAGGCCCGCGTCCTTGGCCGGGGCCGGGGCGCCGGGCTGGCACGGCGCGGTGAGGCCGACGGTGTGGTCCTGGACGCACGGCGTGATCTCGGCGAGGACCGGGAGGTCCTTGTTGTTCGGCAGGCCGAGCGACATCGCGAGGATCAGCAGGATGAAGAAGCCGAGGATGAAGTGCGTGATCGAACCGGCGGACAGCACGACGACGCGCTTCCACACCTTCTGGTTGTAGAAGGCGCGCTTGCGGTCGTCCGGGTGCACGTCCTCCAGCGCCGTCATGCCGGTGATCTCGCAGAAGCCGCCTGCCGGGATCGCCTTCAGGCCGTACTCGGTCTCACCCTTGCGGAACGAGAAGATCTTCGGGCCGAAGCCGATGAAGTAGCGGGTGACCTTCATGCCGTAGAACTTCGCGGTCAGCAGGTGCCCGAACTCGTGCAGCGCGATGGACACCGCGATGCCGAACGCGAACAGCAGCACCCCGAGGATGTTGATGAATGTGTTCACGAAAAGTTCAGTTCCTTCCAACCAGCTCGCGGGCACGTGCGCGTGCCCAGTCCTCGGCGGCGAGCACTTCCGCGACGTCCGCGGGGTCACTCTGCCAGTCACTCGCCTCGCCCAGAACCTGGCCGATGGTGTCCACGATCGACAGGAACGACGTGGAGCCGGCGACGAAGGAGGCGAGTGCCTCCTCGTTCGCGGCGTTGTAGATCGCGGGGAGACAGCCACCGGCCGTGCCCGCCTGCCGCGCTAGCTCGACGGCCGGGAACGTGACGCTGTCCACCGGTTCGAACGTCCACGAGGTGGCGGTGTCAAAGGTACAGGCGGCCGCGGCACCGGCTACGCGCTCGGGCCATGCGAGGCCGAGCGAGATCGGCAGCCGCATGTCCGGAGGCGAGGCCTGGGCCAGCGTGGAGCCGTCGGTGAAGGTCACCATCGAGTGAATGATGGACTGCGGGTGCACCACCACGTCGACGCGGTCGTACGGCACTCCGAACAGCAGGTGCGCCTCGATCAGCTCGAGGCCCTTGTTCACCAGGTTCGCCGAGTTGATGGTGACGACCTGGCCCATCGACCACGTCGGGTGCGCCATGGCCTGCGCGACGGTGATGGCCTCGAGTTCGGCGCGGGTCTTGCCGCGGAACGGTCCGCCGGACGCCGTCAGCACCAGCTTGTGCACCTCGTGCGCGGTGCCGCCGCGCAGGCACTGCGCGAGCGCGGAGTGCTCCGAGTCGACCGGCACGATCTGGTCGGGCTTGGCGGCCTTCAGCACGAGCGACCCGCCCGCGATGAGCGACTCCTTGTTGGCGAGCGCGAGCGTGGCGCCGGTCTCCAGGACCTTCAGCGACGGCTCGAGGCCGCGCGAGCCGTCCATCCCGTTGAGGACCACGTCGGCGGGGCAGGCTTCGATCAGGTCGACCATGCTGGTCAACGTCTTGACGCCGGGAACCTCGGCACCGTTCGCGACGGCGACGACGGGCACGTCGAACTCGGCTGCCTGCTGCTTGAGCAGGTCCAGCTGACGCCCGCCCGCGCCGAGCCCGACGACCTGGAAGCGGTCGCGGTTGCGCCGGATGACGTCGAGCGCCTGGGTGCCGACTGAGCCGGTCGATCCCAGGATCAGGACAGTGCGTGGAGTACTCATCGCCCCTCATTGTTCCGGAGAGTGCCTGAGAGCCCGGCACAGCCCGTTACTTTGATAACGGAGTGGTTTTGGAGGCGTGAAGTCGCCAGATCGGGGGCATTCCTTCCTCGACAGTCGATGGAAGGAGACTCTCCGTGGGCATCCTCGGATGGATCGTGCTCGGATTGCTTGCAGGCGCCATCGCCAAGGCCATCATGCCTGGCAACGACCCCGGCGGCTTCATCATCACGATGCTGCTCGGCATCGTTGGCGCGATTCTGGGTGGTTTCATCGGATCGGCGCTCTTCGGGACCGATCTCGGGACGTTCTTCGACCTGCGGACGTGGCTGCTCGCCATCGTCGGCTCGCTGATCTTGCTGGGCATCTACCGCCTGGTAACGGGCAGGCGAAGCCACGCTTAGCCGCACAGGACATTTGGGGCCGTTCGGGTGACCCCCATTCGGCGCCGCTGATCGCACGCGGGGACCTTTCGCACCTCTTGATGGTACGAAAGGTCCCCGCGTGCGGTTGCAAGTCAGGTTGCGAGGCCTGCGTCGCGGGCCAGGAGCGCGGCCTGGACGCGGTTGGTCAGGCCCAGCTTGGCGAGCAGACGCGACACGTACGTCTTCACCGTCGCCTCGGACATGTGCAGCTTCGCGCCGACGTCCGCGTTCGACATGCCCTGCCCGAGCAGCGCCAGCACCTCGACCTCGCGATCCGTCAGCCCCTCGACGGCCTTCTGCGCCTCCTGCCGCTTCGGCTGCCCGGACGTCGCGACCATGCCGACCACGCGCGACGTGACCATCGGCGACAGGTAGGCCTCGCCGTTGTTCACCGCCCGCACGGCTCGCAGCAGCTCCTCGGGCGCGGAGTCCTTCAGCAGGAACCCGGCGGCGCCGTCGGACAGAGCGCGGACGATGTTCTCGTCCTCGCCGAACGTCGTCAGCATCACGACCCGCACGGACGGTGCGACGGTCTGCAGTTCTTTCGCGCAGGCCAGGCCGTCCATCCGCGGCATGCGGATGTCCAGCACCGCTACGTCGACGCGGCGCTCGCGCACGATCTGCAACGCCTCTCGGCCGTCGCCCGCCTCCGCCACCAGTTCGATGTCGTCAGCGGTGCCGAGAATGGCCTTGATGCCCGCGCGCATCAGCGGCTCGTCGTCGGCGATGAGCACCCGGATCATGGATTGTTCCTCTGCACGTGGATCTTCTTCTCGACCAGCTTGCCGTCCCGGAAGCAGAAACGCACCACTCGGGTGCCTTTCGCGAGATACGACTGCTCATCCGTTACGTGGTAGACGCACCTGGCGCCCGGTGGCTCCGGTGAGGCCTGGGACTTGCGTTCGCCGTCCGCCACCAGGGGTTCGTCGCCGGCCGGCAGCAGCTTCAGCACGTCGGCCTCCGACTGACCCACCTGGATCCGGTCGAGGTTCTCCTGCGACACGACCTCGGTCACCGGCTGCGCGCCGAGGTAGGTGAAGCCGCCGATGATGATCGTGAGCATGATGGACGCGCCCGCGATCGACCCGACGCCCGCCCACTTGCGGATCCCCCGCGGCGACTCGATCTCGTCCTGCTCGTCCTCTGGCTCGTCCGGCAGCGGGGTCTCCTCGTACGGCAGCACGGCCGCGATCCGGAAGCCGCCGGACGGCAGCGCGCCGACGTGCAGGATTCCGCCGGCCACGCGCACGCGTTCGGTGAGCCCGATCAGGCCGACGCCCGGATCGCGCACCTGCGAACCGTTGCGCGACGGGTTGTTCCGCACCTCCACGACCAGCGCGTCGGGCTCGTACTTCACCGTCACCTGCACGGCGGCGCCCGGCGCGTGCTTGGCGGCGTTGGTCAGGCCCTCCTGCGCCACGCGGTAGGCCGCGTGCGACACCTTCGACGGCAACGGGTGCGCCTGTCCGCCACGAACCAGGCTGACCAGCACCCCGGCCTTGCGCGCGTCGCTCACCAGCGAGTCGATGGACTCCGCGGTCCTGGTCGCGGGGTCGTCGTCGGGGCCGTCCTCCGCCCGCAGCACGCCGATGATCGCCCGCAGCTCCCCCATGCCGGTCAAAGCGGCCGAGCGCAGCACCCCGATCGCCTCGCGCTGCTTGTCCCCCAGCGTCGGGTCCATCGCCAGCGCTCCTGCGTGCACGGAGATCAGCGACAGCCGGTGGCCGAGGCTGTCGTGCATGTCCTGGGCGATGCGGCTGCGTTCGCGCAGGCGCACCTGGCGGGAGATCATCTTGTTCTCGCCGCGCATCCGCTCCTCGCGGTCCTGCATGGCCTGCACCAGCGCCTCGCGCTGCGCCAGGTACCGCCCGACGAGGAACGGCAGCGCCACGCCCACGCCGAAGATCGTGATCAGGATGAGCATCCCGTAGACGGGTTCGATGTCGAGCGGACGCGCGTCCCAGTCCCACACCAGCACCACGACGACGAACGTGATCGTGGTCGACACGACAGCCTTGACCCACGACTCGATCCGGCGGCCGGCCGTGTAGCTCAGCACGACCATCAGCGCGGGCCCGAGGAACGGGATCGCCGCGCCACCGATCATGACCGTCGCCGGCAGCAGGTGCCGCAACGGGAGCAGCACCACGTAGACGGCGAGGTACCCGACGAGCAGCCAGCCCGACGCCTTCTGCTCCGCCCACGGCCCCGGCCACAGGTCCAGCAGGATCACGGCGACCATGACGATCAGGTCGCCGATCAGCCGCACCGGGGTCAGTGCCTGGAGCCGGGCCAGGGTGTCGGCGCGGAACGCCTCGGCCCTGGTCCGCACAGCGGTAATCACGGTTTCAAACTACGAGACGTCCCATGTCCGCGCGGCACGCTGGAGTATCGAATTCGCGCGACGAAAGTTGACTATCCGACCAGCTGCGCGGTGGATCCCACCTTGCGGGCGCGCCAGGACGCGACCACCACACCGATGATCAACAGCAGTGCGGTCGCCGTCACCATCAACGTCGACAGCGCCACGATCTCCGGCGAGATGCCGCGCTTCGACGCCTGCGCGTAGACGAACACCGGCAGCGTCGTCGACCCGACACCGGTCAGGTACGACGAGATCACCACGTCGTCGAACGACAGCAGGAACGCGAACGCCGCGCCGGCCACCACCGCCGGCGCCACCAGCGGCAACGTCACGGTCCGGAACGCCGTCCAGGGCGAAGCCCCGAGATCCGCCGCGGCCTCCTCCAGCCGCGCGTCCATTCCGGACACCCGCGACCGCACCACGACGACCACGAAGCTCAGCGAGAACGCCACGTGCGCGAAGAGCAGAGCGCCGAACCCGAGCGGGATGCCGGCGAGCTTCACGAAGAACCCCAGCATGGCCACGCCCATGACGACCTCGGGCACCACCAGCGGCAGCGACAGCAGCACGGTCCACAACCCGCGGCCGGGGAACGCCCGCCGCAGCCCGAACGCCGCCAGCGTCCCGATCACCGTCGAGATCGCCGCCGACGCCAGCGCGAGTTCCAGGGTCAGTTCCAACGACTCCAGCACGCGCGTGTCGTCGAACAGCTCGGCGTACCACTGCGTCGAGAAACCACTGATGCGCGACAACGACCGTGAGGAGTTGAACGACGCGAGCGCGAGCCACGCGATCGGTGCGTAGAGGAACAGGAAGACCAGAGCGACAACGAGCCCGAGCACCCACGGACGACGGTTCACAGCACGTCCTCCCCGCGCCGTCCGCGCAACACGAGCACGAGCACCACCAGCACGAGCAAAAGCACCGCCATCGCCGAACCCAGCGGCCAGTTGTTGCCGCCGCGGAACTGGTCGTCGATCACCGACCCGAACGTCGACTGGCCGACGCCGCCGAGCAGCTTCGGCGTCACGAAGTCACCCGCCGCGGGCACCAGCACCAGCAGCGACCCGGCCGCCACACCGCTGAACACCCCCGGCAGCACGATCCGGAAGAACGTCGACACCCGGCCGTGGCCGAGATCGAACGACGCCTCCACGAGCCGGAAGTCGAACCGCTCGCACGCCACGTACAGCGGCAGGACCATGAACGGCAGGAAGCCGTACGTCAGGCCGAGGATCACCGCTCCGTGCGTGAGCAGGAATCCGCCGTCGCGGTCCAGCCCGACCCACCCGAGCACGGTGTTGACCAGGCCCTCACCGTCGAGCAGCGCTTTCCACGCGTAGATCCGCGCGAGATAGCTCGACCAGAACGGGATGAGCACCGCCGCGAGCAGCACGGTCCGGTACCTGCCGCCGTACCGCGCGATGAACCACGCCAGCGGAAACCCCAGCAGCAGACAGGCAACGGTGGTCGCGACGGCGTAGACCAGGGTCCGGCCGAAGATCGGCAGGAACGCCGGGTCGAGCGCCGTCAGATAGGCCTGCGTCGTCCACGGCAGCACCGCGCGGGCGACACCCGTGTCCCGCGTCGCGAAGCTGAACTGGACGACGACCACCAGCGGCGCGATCAGGAAGATCCCCAGCCACAGCCCGGTGGGCGCGAGCAGGGCGTTGGCCTTCAGCCAGCGTCGTGACACGGGATCAGATCATGCCAGCAGCACTCTCAGAAGACTGGGCGAACATCCGTGTACCGTTGTGAACATGAGTGTTCACTTGCTGCAGACGGCGACGTCCGTGCTGCTCAAGGACCCGACCGCGTCCTTGAGCGACGTCGCGCGCGCCGCCGGTGTCGGCAGGACCACACTCCACAAGCGCTTTCCGACCCGGACGGCCCTGGTCCGCGCGGTCGCGAACGACGCGCTGGACCTCATCGACTCCGTGTCGTGCCAGGTGGACTTCGGCAGCGACGACGCGATCGAGGACCTCATGACGCGCCTGGTCGCGCTCGGCCCGCGGGTGGAGTTCCTGCTCCGCTTCCCCGGCCTGGAACGCGACGAGGAGCTGAGGACGCGCATCGAGGAGATGGACCGGCCCGTGCTCGACCTGATCACCCGGCTGCAGGGCACCAAGCTGCGCCGTGACCTGCCCGCGTGGTGGATCCTGCACACCCTCTACGCCGGGCTCTTCAACGCCTGGGAAGCGATCAACTACGGCCGTCTCGCGCCGTTGGACGCTCCCCGGTTCGTGCTGACCACGGTGTTCGAGGGGGTAGGCAGTGCTGGAGCAACTGACCGGGCGTGAAGACCCGCATCCGATCTACGACCAACTGCGAGCGAGAGGACCGCTGACGCAGGACGCTGGAATGTGGCTCACGACGAGCCACCCTCTGGCCAACAAGATCCTGCGCGACCGGCGGTTCGGCGTCCGGTTCTCCGACGGCAGCTATCCGAGCAACGGCAGCCTGCTGCCCGAGTCGTTCCTGGAGCTCGACCCGCCCGACCACACGCGGCTGCGCAGGATCGCGACACCGGCGTTCAGCCCGAAGAAGATCGACGAGTACCGCACGCGGGTCGAGAAGGTCGCGGACTCGTTGCTGGACCGCGACGAGTTCGACCTGATCACGGACTTCGCGGCGCCGTTGCCGATCTCGGTGATCAGCGACCTGCTCGGCATCCCCGACTCCGACACCGCCGAGTTCGCCGACTACGGCGCGCTGGTCGCCGCCTCGTTCGACTCGGGCGTCACCGCGGAGATGGCCAACGCCAACGACAAGGTGCTCGCGCTGTTCGACCGGCTCATCGCGCAACGCCGCCGGACGCCCGGCGACGACGTGATCAGCTCGCTGGTCGCCGCCGAGGCCGACCAGAAGCTCACCGCCCAGGAGATGCTCGGCACGCTGGTGCTGCTGCTGGTCGCGGGCTTCGAGACCACGGTGAACCTGATCGGCAACGGCACGCGGGCGCTGCTCGACCACCCCTCGCAGTGGAAGCTCTTCCAGGCCAATCCCGAACTCGCGTCCGCGGTCGTCGAGGAAACGCTGCGCTGGGCGCCGCCGGTGCAGATGACCAGCCGCATCGCGCACGAGCAGGTCGACGAGATCGGCGAGAACGAGATGGTGATGCTGCTGATCGGCGCCGCGAACCGCGATCCGGAGGTCTACCCGGAGGCGCACAAGTTCGACGTCATGCGCGTGCACAAGCCGGAGCACCTCGCGTTCTCCAGCGGCATCCACTACTGCCTGGGCGCGACGCTGGCCCGCATGGAGGGCGAGGTGGCGTTCCGCGCGCTGGCCCGCAGGATGCCGGACCTGCGGCAGACGGGACCGGTGGTGTTCCGCGACTCCGTGGTGATCCGGGGGCTGAAGTCGTTCCCTGTTCGTAGAAGCTGACGGTCAGCCGGTCTTGACCTTCGTCCAGGCGTCGGCGTAGAGCGCCTCGACGTCGCCGCCCAGGTCCTTGGTGAACGGGAGCTTGTTGAGCTGCTCCTCCGACGGGTAGACCACCGGGTCGTTCAGCAGGTCCTTGTCGATCAACGGCTTGGCGGCGGCGTTGGGGCTGCCGTAGCGCACCGCGTTGGACAGCGCCGCACCCACCTCAGCGCCCAGGACGTAGTCGATGAACCTGTGCGCGTTCCCGGCGTGCGGCGCGTCCTTCGGGATCACCAGGAGGTCCACGTAGGACAGTCCACCCTCGGCCGGGATCGCGTAACCGACGTCCTCGCTGGTCTCGCGGGCCTGGAACGCGTCGCCGGAGTACGCCTGCGCGAGCCGGACCTGGCCGGACGTCAGCGGTTCGATCACGTCGGAGGTGATCTGCCCGAGCTTCTTCTTCAACGACAGCAGGAAGTTCGCCGCGTCGTCGATCTGCCTCGGGTCCGTGGTGTTCGGGTCGTGGCCGAGCTTGAGCAGGCCGATCGCCATGCCGTCGCGTGCCTCGTCGAGGATCGAGCTGCGGCCCTCTGCGTTCGGCAGGTCGTAGGCGTCGAACCCGGTGACCTCGCCGCCGATCTGCGACTTCGAGTACGCCAGACCCGTTGTGCCCCAGGCCCACGGCACGGAGTACCGGTTGCCGGGGTCGTACTCCGCCTCGACGAACCGCTGCTCCAGGTTGGCGAGGTTCGGGATCGCGTCGTGGTCCAGCGGCTGGAGCAGGCCGGACCGCAGGAACCGGCGCAGGAAGTTGTCGCTCGGCACGACCAGGTCGTAGCCCGCCTGGCCGGACGCGATCTTGGCTTCCATCTCGTCGTTGGTCGAGAAGTTGTCGTACGTGACCTCGATGCCGGAGATCTGCTGGAAGCCCGGCAACGTGTCCGGCGCGATGTAGTCGGTCCAGTTGTAGAAGTTGAGCTTCGGCTCGTCCTGCACGTTCGTGGCCTTGGCGGCACTCGCACCACCGCTGTTGGCCGGCGCCGGACCGACCGCGCAGGCCGCGAGCGCGAAGAACGCCATCGAGCCCAGCATCGTGCGCCGGGTCACCCGCGGGCTGTCGACGTCCCACAACCGGGCGATCCGGACCTGGTCAGCCATCGGAGGCGTCCAGCAGCACGGTGAACTCGGGGTCCCACGCCATCCGCACGGGCTGGCCGGGCGCGCCCGCGTCGTCGATGCGCTGGGCGTTCTGCACGAACGCCACGAGCTCGCCGCCAGGAGTGTCGACCACGAACTGGGTGGAGACGCCCGTGTAGACGACGTCGTGGACCACGCCTTGCAGCACGCACCAGCCGGTGGGCGGCTCCGCGGTCTCGTTGAACAGGTGCACCTTCTCCGGGCGGACCGTGGCGGCGACCTTCTTGCCGTGGCTGATGCCGCCGGAGAACCTGGCGCGCAGGTTCGTGGCGCCGGCAGCCTTCAGGGCGACCAGTTCACCGTCCACACCGGACACCTCGGCGTCCAGGATGTTGGACGTGCCGATGAACCCCGCGACGAACCGGGTCGCGGGACGTTCGTAGACGTCCTCGGGGTAGCCGACCTGTTCGATCTTGCCCGCGTTCATCACGGCGATGCGGTGCGAGAGGACCAGCGCCTCTTCCTGGTCGTGCGTGACGTACAGGAAGGTCGTGCCGACCTCGCGCTGGATGCGCATCAGCTCGATCTGCAGTTCCTTGCGCAGCTTGGCGTCGAGCGCACCGAGCGGTTCGTCGAGCAGAAGCAGCTGCGGGCCCGCCGCCAGCGCGCGGGCGATGGCGACGCGCTGCTGCTGGCCACCGCTGAGCTGGGTCGGCCTGCGCTTGGCGAACTGAGACAACCGCACGAGTTCGAGGTGCTCGCCGACGCGCTTCTTCAGCTCGTCGCCGCGGACCTTCTTGCGCTTGAGTCCGTAGGCGACGTTGTCCCACACGGACATGTGCGGGAACAGCGCGTAGGACTGGAAGACGGTGTTGACGTCCCGCCGGTACGGAGGGACGCCCACCATGTCGTTGCCGTCGAGCTCGATGCGGCCCTCGTCGGGGTGCACGAACCCGGCGATCATGCGCAGGACCGTGGTCTTGCCGCAGCCCGACGGGCCGAGCACCGAGAAGAACTCGCCTTCGTGGACGTTCAGCGAGATGCCGTCGACCGCCACCTGGTCGGAGAAGCGTTTGCGCACCCCGTGCAGACCGATCTCGACGGGGGCGAACGTGTCCGGGGTGGAGGCCTCGGCGGGAGAGAAGCCGGTCAAGTCGAGGCGCCTTCGGAGATCGGATGAGCGTGGTCGCGCTGAGCGTAATGGCGCATGACCTGGCTCGTAAGTCGTGCGCGCGCGACCTCACACATCCGTGCTCACTCACATGTGCGACGATGACCTCGTAATCCGGATGAGCAGTGGAGGAAACCGTGGCTACGTCCTCGGAACTGGACAAGCGTCCTGCCGTCGACCCTCACGAGGAGCCGTCGCACGAGTGGGGCTGGCACGGCACGTTCCCCAAGGGCACGCGCATCGCCGGCTGGCTCTCCGCTGGCTTCTGCTTCCTGATGCTGATCGGCAACCACCACGGTCAGACCGAGAACATCTTCCTCGTCGCGACCGGCGTGACCATCATCGCGGGGCTGCTGTGGGACGCCGCTCGTCGCAAGACGTCCTGGCGCCGCTAGACCTCGAGCACGATCTTGCCCTGGGTGCGACCCGTCTCGCCCAGGGCATGTGCTTTTCCGGCGTCCTCCAGCTTGAACGTCTCAGCGACGTGCACCCTGAGTTCGCCGGACTCGACCAGCGCCGCGATGGCCTCCAGCCCCGCGCGGTCGGGCTCTACCAGGATCGGGCTGGTCCTGATGTCGTCGCGGATCGCGCTGTCCACTCCGGACGGCACGCCGACGAACAACCCGCCGGGCTTCACCGGCGCGGGTGACGCGCCACCGACCAGGTCGACGAACACGTCGACGTCGGTGCCTTCGTAGTCGCCCCGGGTGTAGTCGATCATCTCGTCGGCGCCGAGGTCCTTCAGGAACGCGTGCTTGGGCTCACGCGCGGTGCCGATCACATACGCGCCGTGCGCCTTCGCGATCTGCACGGCGAGGTGGCCGACACCACCCGCAGCCGCGCTGACCAGCACCTTCTGACCCGGCTGCACGTCGGCGGTGTCGATCAGGATCTGCCACGCGGTGAGCGCGGCCAGCGGGAGCGCCGCCGCCTCGACGTGGGTGAGGCTCTGCGGCTTCTTCGCGAAGTGGCGGGACGGGGCGGTGACGTACTCGGCGTAGGCGCTCGCGGCGTGCGGGAAGCGCGGCATGCCGTAGACCTCGTCGCCGGGCTTGAGGGTCGTGACGCCGAAGCCGACCTCCTCGACGACGCCGGAGACGTCCCAGCCGTTGATGAACGGGAAGGTCTGCAGACCCGCCATGCCGTGGCCCGCGCTGGTCTTCCAGTCGACCGGATTCACGCCTGCCGCGTGCACCCTGACCAGCACCTCGGTCGGGAGCGGGGCGGGCTTGGGCACGTCGGCGAGGGTGAGAGGGCCGCTGAACTCGTTCTGGATGATCGCTCGCATGACCACTAGCTTGGGAGAGCAGGTCTCTTTTGGCAATCAGGCACTATCTTGTGCACTAGGTACCTGATAGAAACTACTCGTGATCAGGGACGTTTACCTCAAGATGTGTCCATGCCGCGACCTGCTGGACATGGTCGCGTCAAAGTGGACGGCGCTGGTGATCGGCGACCTCGAAGACGGACCCAAGCGGTTCGGTGAGCTCAAACGCCGGTTGGAGGGCGTCAGCCAGAAGATGCTCACCCAGACGTTGCGCACGTTGGAGCGCGATGGGCTCGTCACGCGCACGGTCTACCCCTCGGTGCCGTTGCGCGTCGAGTACGAGCTGACCGAGCTGGGGCGCAGCGTCACCGAGCCGCTGGCCGCGCTGCGGTTGTGGGCGCAGCGGAACTACGAGTCCGTCGCCGAGGCGCGGGAGACGTTCGACAGCGCGGAACCGCTCGGGCTGGAGCCCGCCGGCGCCCGGTGATCAGGCGATGACCCAGCCCTGCAGGAACTCCTTCTTGTACTGGTCGCCCTCGCAGTTGCTCACCACCGAGTCGAAGTGGTGGCCGCCCATGTTGCAGCGGTACAGCTCCAGCGTCTTCACGTCCGCCGGCTTCGCGGTGAAGACGTAGCCGAGCGGGCGCGCGTCGTAGACGTCCTGGCCCTCGCAGGTGGGTGAGGACGAGGTCATCCGGTCCTCGGAGTTCTTGATCTTGCAGCTGTACAGCGGCTTCGTGCTCGCTTCTTCCTTCGCGAGGAGCTTGCCGAGGCCGCCGGTGTTCTCCACGGTGAAGCCCGCCGGGACCGGCACGCGTGAGGTGCCGCTGTAGTGCCAGCCGTTTCCGTTGCGGTAGCGGGAGAACGCGAGCGTTTCCCGGGGCGGCTTCGGTTGCGTCGTGGTCGGCGCGGGCTGGTTCGGCTGCGTGGCCTGGGTGGGCTTCGGTGCGCTCGACTGACTGCTGGGCGCAGCGCTGCTGCTGGACACCGCACTGCTGCTCGGCGCGCTGGACGCGGTGCTGCTCTGCGACGTCGGCTGTTCGCTGGAGTTCGGGCCCTGCTGCGCCGACGCCTTGCCGGGTGTTTCGGGCTTGAACACGAAAATGGCCGCGAGGGCGATCACGACCACGGCCGCCGCGGCACCGGCGAACACACCGATCTTCTTGCGGGACTTGGGTTTCTCGTCGTTCCACTCGTCGCGCGTGGTCTGCGGCGCGACGAACGTCGTGACGGGCTCGATGACGACGGTCTGCTCGGACTGCGTCGGCGGTGTGACGACCTTGGTGCGATCGCTCAGTCGTTCACGCAGCTGGGCCGCGGTCGGGCGCTGGGCGTCGTTCTGGTTGAGCAGCGCCATGATCGTGGCGGCCAGCGGGCCCGTGGTGCGTCGCAGCACCGGCTCCTCGTACATGATCGCGTGCATGGTGGCCGCGGTCGTGTCGCGGTGGAACGGCGCGCGGCCTTCGGAGGCGTGGAACATGGTGGCGCCCAACGCCCAGAGGTCGGTCGCCGGCGACGGAACCTTGCCGGCGAACAGCTCCGGCGCCATGTAACCGGGCGAACCCATGATCCCGCCGGTGGCCGTGAGACCGGGGTCGTCGATCGCGCGGGCGATGCCGAAGTCGGCGAGCTTCACCCGTCCGTCGGGCAGCACCATGATGTTGCTGGGCTTGACGTCCCGGTGCACGATGCCCGCCGCGTGCGCCGCTTCGAGCGCGTTGAGCGTCTGCAGGCCGATGTCCGCGACCTCGTCCTCGGTGAGCTGCCTGCGGGTCATGACCTCGGACAGCGTCGGAGCCTCGACGAGTTCCATGACCAGGTACGTGACGCCGTGTTCGACGATGACGTCGTAGATGGCGACGACGTTCGGGCTGTTCAGCCGCCCCGCGGTGCGCGCCTCACGCAACACGCGCTCGGTCTCGGTGGTCCGCAGCTCCTTGAGCGCGACCTGCCGTCCGATGACCCGGTCCTCTGCCAGCCAGACGACCCCCATGCCGCCCCGGCCGAGCTCTCTGATCGTCGCGTATCTGCCCGCGACCAGCCTTGTCGCTTCCCCCACGCGCGGCATGGTATCCGCACGCCCGTGTCGGCCGGTTTCCTGTCCGGTCCTGTCCGCTGACAGTGCGTGGTCGATTCGCTACCGTTTTTGAAGGTCTAGACCACTTCCCTGTACTCGCGTTGAAGGCGGTCCTGTCATGTCTTTTGGCGTGCTTCTAGCAGCATTCTCCCTGCTCAGCCCTATCGTGGACGACCTGCCGGACGAGTTCCGGCAGCCTTCTTCTGGCATCTCCATCCAGTCCGTTGTGTGTGATGGCGACGGTGTGAGCGGCAAGCGCGTGCAGGCGGTGTACGTGCGTGGCGACCAATCCGCAGACCGATACCCACAGCTCGTGGGTCAGTTCCAGACGTTCGCCGACCAGATCGACAACTCGTTCGTAGAGGCCGCGTCTCGTCTCGGCGGCGGCGTCCGGCACGTCCGCTTCGTCACGCAGCCCGACTGCCGCGCGAAGGTGGACAACGTTGTCGTGCCGCAGTCCGCGATGTCTTCCCCTTCTGCCGTCGCCGACCAGCTCGCTGCCCGCGGCTACAACCGCACGGACCGCAAATACCTGTTCTGGCACGACTCCGGAGGCTGCGGCGTGGCGTGGGGCGCGCCGGGCGACGACCGTCCCGGCGCCGACAACGGCTACAACTCCGGACCTTCTTACGCCGCAGTGGGAACCGGGTGCTGGACCTGGCAGGCGAGCGGCCACGAGCTGCTGCACACGCTGGGCGCCGTGCAACGTTCGGCACCGCACTCGACGGCGTTCGGCCACTGCTGGGACGACCAGGACATCATGTGTTACAACGACGGCGGCATCCCGAACCCACCCGGCGGCCTGGTGAACGTCTGCCCCGGCGCACCCGAGAACCAGCTCGACTGCGGTGGTGACGACTACTTCCACGCCAACCCGGC
The DNA here is from genome assembly GCF_033949945.1 of Lentzea miocenica. Lineage (NCBI taxonomy): Bacteria > Bacillati > Actinomycetota > Actinomycetes > Pseudonocardiales > Pseudonocardiaceae > Lentzea > Lentzea miocenica. Next base: position 460 of record NZ_JAXAVW010000057.1, on the reverse strand, counting down.
CGCAGGTTCTTATCTGGCAACACATTGGAACGTGGCGCGCAGCCAGTTCCTCACTGCTTCCGGCGCTGGCTCCGGCGCGATCGTCGGTATCGGCGGAAAATGCGTCGACGTGAGCAACTCCGGCACCGCCGATGGCACCGCGATCCAGCTGTGGGGCTGCAACTCCTCCGGCGCCCAGCAGTGGTCGCGTTCCGGCGATGCGTTGCGCGCCTTGGGAAAGTGCATGGACGTCGCCTCGGGCGGCACCGCTGACGGAACTCTTGTCCAGCTGTGGACCTGCAACGCGAGCGGCGCCCAGACGTGGTCGCGCGTAGGCAACACGCTGCGCAACCCGCAGTCCGGCAAGTGCCTCGACGCGTCCGGCAACTCCTCGGCCGACGGCACCCGCCTGATCATCTGGACCTGCACCGGTGGGGCGAACCAGAACTGGCAGCTTTAGTTGTGTCGGCCCCCGCTTGTC
>NZ_JAXAVW010000056.1:0-38452 GCF_033949945.1 Lentzea miocenica | reverse complement strand
TTCGCGCTCGGACTTCAGGTCGGCAGCCGCGAGGAGCAGGTCGCGCAGCTGCAACACCTCATGCGCATGGCAAGTTGGAAGCGGATCAGAATCCTGATCCTGCCCGTGGCCGCTGGTGCGCATGCCGGCATGGCCGGACCGTTCACGCTGCTCAAGTTTCCCAAGTACCAACCGCTCGTCTGGATCACGACGGAGAACTCCAGCCTGTTCGCTGAAGAGGAGCACGCGGTCCAGGGGTACGAAGCGGTCGTCGAGGCGCTCAACGACAGCAGCCTCGACGAGGACCAGTCGATGAAGTGGATGTCTCGCCGCTGCGTGCGCCTGCAAGAGGCCGCTGAGACCAAGGCCGTGAGCAACGAGGACGAGCCGTTTCCGCCGCTCTAGACGGGAAGGTCATCACTACCGATATGAGAGTGACCGACATGTTGTCCAAGACCGGCACCCACGCGCTGGGTTCCGCGGCCACCGAAGCCGCAGCGAAGCAACTGCGTCGATCTCTTCATGCCTAAAGACTTCCGGGCTACCACGCTTGAGCGTGCCATCGGTCGAACGCTGAGCCGCTGGCGAGATGACCGCAGTTTGAGTCTCCTCGAAGCAGGCAACCGCGTCGGCTTCAGCAGCGCCAAGCTGTCCATGATGGAAAACGCCATGCAGCCCTCCATGGTCGTCGACATCATGGCGCTGGGCTACGTCTACAAGGTGCCAACACCTGAGTGGCAGTTCCTGACGTCGCAGGCGCAACACGCCGCAGACCTTCGAGCGTGCCACCAGCCGCAGACTGTCATCTTCGACCCGGCTGAAGACTTTCCTCTCCTGATTGCCGATGCGACACGACTCAGGATGTTCGCCACAGGAACTGTTCCGGCCGTCTTCCAGCTCCCTGACTACATGACAGCAACAGTGCGGTGGGAAGACTCAGCCAAGGCAGCGCAGCTCTCGCGCGTCAGGGAAATATGGGCGACCCGATCAAGCGGCGATGATCCCATTGCCATCGAGGCGATATTCCCAGAAGCGGTACTGCGACAGGCAGTGGGAGGCAGGCGCGTGCTAAAAGCACAATTGCTTCACCTCATGGAGGTGAGTCAGCGGCCAGAAGTGAGTCTTCGGGTAGTGCTGGACGCGGCTGACGCCTATCCCGCGATGAGCTGCCCGTTCACGTGGTTGAGCTTCCCTCACCGACAGCACAACGACGTTGTGTACACAGAAACGTACCTGCGTTCCGAATACATAGAATCCGACACTCAAGTCGAGCAAGCGACAGAGCGGTTCTTCGCACTCAAGACGATCGCGCTGAAAGAAGATGAGACATTGACCTTCATCGCAGACAGCGCCGCGCGAATATAGCACCCGACACAGAATTCAAAGTGTGACCAATTGTACCTACACACGGCACACCACGATACATAGAGCGCCCCGCGCAAAACTCACTCTACCAAAAATCCATTAAGCTGAATTTGGCGGCAGCCTAAACACACTCGAAAGCTCTCTAGCAAAATCCACGTAGTTCGCAAGAGCATCCATGGCATTATCACCTAGGTACATTCCCCGAAGGTTTGATCTACCCATCTCCGAAACCATGTACTCCTCGCTACCTCCCATCACTATTAACGTCTCATCCAAGCCATAGCCATAGATTCGCTGTGCGACATACACCGCTACCGATGGAATTCCGGCAAGCAAACCTGCAGCCCCCACCCGCCAGAGGGCAATGAACCGGGAGGTATCTGCGGCTGTCGAATTGGTCTGAGCCAATCGGTCTAGGATACCAAGAAACGCCTCGACCGCGTAAATGGAGTGCACCTGATTGAACCTGCATGCGATCGCTGCAAGGACACTAATTATCCCGACCGCGTCCGACCTTGCAGACTCGTTCTTCGCAACGTCCTTCAATCGATCCACAACTTGCTCAAAGAGGGATCGCGAGCGCAATTCGAGTGCACGAACACCAGCTTGCCTCAGCAGCTCGGTAGTCGCATGCGAACCGCTTCCAGATTTCTCCAGATTGGTTGGCACTGAATAGACAACCATTCCGACCGCTGCTTCTGCCTCAAGCGTCATGGACAACAGTGGCCAGATGAACGAATCAAGCGTATCCATACGATCGCTCGGGTTGTTCAAATATTCAGAAACCGCGACACTAAGTACAGCCTTCAGCGCAGGGACGACTGGAGCCATTTCCTGGTCACGTGCGCGCAGGGTCGCTGCTGCCGACGACGATTCGGGGCGCAGTTTGTGTACGTTGACAACTTCTGCCCGCAGGGCTTCATACGAAAGTGCCCGAGCGCGACCGCGACGCGCCGCCAGCACATGCTCCCGCATCAAGTGGACGATCTGATGCCCCACTGCCTGGGCTGTACCGACGTCTCCAGATCGAGCATTTTCTAACATGAGGCGCGTCAGGGAAACAGCGCCTGTCGCAATCTCTTCAACTTCAACACTAGACCATGTCCTGAATGATCTCTCCGCCAAGCGAATCAAATCAGCCTTGATATCTTGATTCCTGGAAGGAACAAGAACTGCCACATCGCTTTCACGATCAACGATCGTCCCAAGCCCGCCAACGATCCGCAGTCTTGTGCCGTCCGAAAATGCGCCATGCTCAAGTAACCGCCTCATACGCGAACGTGAAGGAAGGAAGAAACCACGTCGAGCGGTTATTTCATAGCTCCACTCGCCTACTACAGCGTCGGACGAAAACTTGACAACTGGAACGCTCTTGAGGGCTTCACGGAGAGTGATCGCCCACGCTTGCGTTTTTCCAAGTTTAGTGCCCGATGCCCTAGCTAATGGCAACGTTGCTTCAACATAACCAGCGGCAGCACGACCTGGGTCCGTGCGCCGAAACAAGAGAAACACCGCAATTAATAGGCTGCAAACATATCCTGAGAAGGCAAGCAATGAAGCCCATCCAGCGACGCCAGCCAACTCCTTAACCTGATCTTGCGATAGGAGTGAGACGCATACCAGCACCAGCGACGCCGAATAGCAGAAGTTGACCGTCCATGATTGCCCGGCCAACCTAGCAATCTGCCCGGAAAATCGGGTTGCTGACATTTGTACGGTAAAGACGTTTGCCGTCAATAGGAGCGCTAGCAGAGCGATCGACTCGGCGATGCCAAGCGGCATCCTTCCTGGGTCACCACTCACGCCCAGCCGCTTAACAAAGAGTGCGCCGACGACACACAGCAACGGAGGGAGAGTCCACGGAAGGATTCTACGAACCAACATCCCGGCAACACTCACACCACGAGCCTTGCTGCGGTACACCCTTAACCGCGGAGGCCGATCCACAACCGCATCCGCCAAGCCGGCGGCTGCTGCAAGCTGCGCACTGGTAAGGCCGACATGCCTGGCAAGCTTGGCGATTACCTTACCGCTTTCACCAGCCCTGCTTCTCAGCGCAATTGCCAGCAGCTTGGCCTCAACCGGCAGGTAGGATTCGTGAGTTAAATCCTTGACCCCGCTCTGAATTAGCAAGGTGTTGGCAATTTGCTTGTCCAACTCCGGACGATGCGCAAGAAGACTCACAGCAACAGCACGAGATACCAATACGAGCTGGTTGGACGCATACGGGTCAATCTTAGCTCGCGAGTAGCTGAGAGCGATGGATAGGTATTCCTCTGCATGATTTTGAGGGAGTGCATCAACCGCATGGCCAACGAGACGTAGCAACAGAATACGTTTCTTTTCTCCTGCCGCCCTGAACTTTCCAGTTTCCAGCTCGCGAGCAAGATGCGCAGAGATTTCAGCCTGAGTAACGTTCTTCTTGATCCACATCAAAGCGGAGGCCCGCCAGTCGCCGAGGCCGCCAAGAAGTGAGTAGTCGATTATCGACTGCCATTTCGTGGTTTCGCTTCGATTACCCCGAACCATATCGCGCGCAAGCGGATCGCGCCAAACTTGCCGCCCAAGAGAGACTGGCGACAGATCCTTAGGGCACCGAAGCTCATCTGCCCACTGACCTGACTTCCCCGTAATCCAATATGCGCCTTGCCGAGCGATATCTATCGCGTTCTGAATCCTCGCGACTACGCGCTTGAGCTGGTAGCCATCAAGTTCCCGATCCTGCTCTGCGCGGCCGGCGACTTCGGGCATTCTCACTCGCCGCTTGTCCACTACCCGCACAGAGCCTTGGCGGACCGGCTCGGTCGGCCCCTCTGTTACAACGGACTCTGACTCGCGAATCATTTCGTCACTATCAATGCGAATCTTTCTTCGATGCCCCAGATCAGCAATGAAGAGAAATGCCGCAACGAAAGCCCATGGGATTGGCGCAAGCCGATTCGCTACCGACCTGAAGCGCCAACCTCTGTCGCCAAGTCTCGTCTTGCACACCTCGAACAGCATCCTCAGCCATGACAGGACGGAAAGCCTTGCCAATTCGGAGGAATAGTCACCGACGAGCGGGCCTGTTCGACGGCGCCTGTTAGTGCGCATACCCAAGCCCCCAACAACCGCCGATCAGAATATTAATCATGATTCTCGACCACCGGTTGCAACACCACCAGCTTCAGGCAGCATTTGCTCGCATCCTTCAAAATATAGCTCAGGGGGAACTTTTACTCCAAGCCGTGATGGCGCGCCGAGAAGAACATCTATCCGATCCTCGATCCTTTTCATTGCACTAGCGGCGGCCCGAGCTCCGTCGGCTAGGCTTGAACGCACCTCTTCGGATGCGCCCTGCTCTCGCGCTGCTTTCTCCAATCTCAGCATGTAGTCGTAACCTTCATGCTCCATCAGATGTTGCACAAACGGCTCAAGCGGGCTTACGCCGTACTCACCTTCGAGTTGTTCCGCACCCTGAGCACGAAGAACGCCTCTGTGAATCTCCGTGCGACCGCCTTCTTCGAGCCGGACTATATTGTCTCTAATAATTGTCACGTTTTCCGGGCGAAGCAGTCGTGTATCTTCGTCAGGCATGGCACCAAACGACAAATAGCCGTTCCCGCAGACCATCGTATCCCGCGCGAAGTGCGCCAGGAAGGTTTTGTTACTGCCCACATCGAGCGAGTCGCGCGCAAAAGCTGTGATCGCTTCCGGCCCTTCACCTGTCACATGCATACCTTGACTCAACAAAGTCGCAACATTGTCAACAGCCGCCCGGACAGCCGGAAAGCGATTGTAGACTCGTCGCAAAATGGGTGTGCGCAGAGCAATCTGCTCGCGATCCATGAAAACCGTGGTGTAGGTGACAACTAGAGGTCGACCTGAACTAGACGACCGGGCCTTAATCCTACTCGCGGCTTCTCGCCAGCCAACACTCCTAAGAAGATCTTCGACTTCCGTCAGAGCCTTGGAGTCCACCTTGGCAGCAAACCCCTCAAGCTGCGAAAATGAATTGCCATCAATACTGTCGACAAGTTCTTGCCTGTCCAACAACATTGCGAGCATCGCGATACAGTTCTTGATTTGAATCTCAACCGGGTGGTTAACAACGACCGCATGCAGAAACGGGTTGGCTTCGTCGCATTTTTGTGGGGCGACCACACGCATCGCCGGCGGAACAGGATCCTCACCCGGGATAGAAGGTATTTCAACGAGCTCGCCAGTGGCTATAAGTACCGGAAACCCATAGAGGGCCAATGTCAAGAAGGCGCCATGTTCGATGTGGGATATTCGCACATGTATTGGCCGGTCACCTTTCTTTGGCGTCGCACTGCTGATCGCTGCCAGCTCCGTCAGCGCAGAAGAAGATGCCTCAGTGTGACTCAAAGACGCAGCGCCATAGGCTACATGCGGCGGCTCGTTGCTTCGAAGGTAGACCATGCCCGTTTGGCTCCCTTCGGCTGAAGCGGAGCTGAAATGTTACAGCCGGGGAGCCCCGAGGCGACCTGCGACACCCAGATCGAGACCGGCTGCAACCCAAGGTCACGGGGCGCGGCCATTCCCCACCCCTTCAAGGACGTCTAAGTTCGTGACGCGCGACCAGTACCGGCCCGGATGCGGTGCCATCGTTGGCGCCCGGATCAGCCAGGGCAGCTTTGACGGTGACAGCGTCGCGCTTCGCACCCGCTCAGGGCAAGCGTCAGGCGACGGGCAGACCTGTCCCGCTCGATCCCTCCCGACACAACGCGCGTGAGCGAGGCACACCACACGTCTGGGACAACCAAACACGTCCCTGTCCTACGTCCTGTGGCATGCATGTCCGCAGCTCTCCGTCCCACAGACGACCTCAGAGGCCCGTCCCGCGCAACCACCGCGGGACGGGCCTCATGGCAGCACAGGCCACCTAGGCTTCCTCAGGGCCCGCCAAGGACTACGTGGGTGAATAGTGTGCGACTTCGTCCTCGGACACTGAAGATGGTGAAGCAGAAGAGGTCGTCGCGCAGACGGCCTCTTCTGCTTTTTCGTACTTCGGCGAGCAACGTTCCGGTCACCCCGTCCCGGTGACGGCGATCACTTGGGGCGCCGGGGACAGCTCAACCACGAGATTCGGCTCAGATCCTCATTTGCTTCGTCGTACGTCAGCTCGATCCCGAGTTCACCCGCTGACCTGCGCGGAGTGGACGATCCACAGTGGACGCGCACGCCTCCGGCCGGACGGCGAAGACTTGGCATTGGACGAATAGTCGTTCAGGATGCCGCGCGTGCAGAGTGCGGCGAGGTTCGGCGACAGCGGTGAGATCTCCGGTGTCACGTGGTCGATGCGCCGTGCGAGTCCCGGAAACCCCTCTGGGGACGCGGTCCTCGCGGCCGCGCGAGGAGGCGACGAGGACGCCTTCCGCGCCCTCTACCGAGACATCCAGCCGAAGCTGCTGCGGTATCTCCAGGTGCTGGTCGGAGCCGATGCCGAGGACGTGGCGTCCGACGCCTGGCTGCAGATCGCGCGGGACCTGGGATCGTTCCGCGGGGACCTTGACGGGTTCCGCGGCTGGGCGACCACGATCGCCCGCAACCGTGCGATGGACCACCTCCGCCGTCAGCAACGCCGGCCGGTCGTGCACGGGACCGTCGAGGACGTCGCCGAGCCCGCTGGGCCGGAGGACACGGCTCAGGCGGCGCTGGACTCCGCGGCCACCGACGCCGCGCTGGCACTGATCGCCAGGCTGCCGCGGGACCAGGCCGAGGCCGTGCTGTTGCGGGTGGTCGTGGGCCTGGACGCGAAGGCCGCGGCCAAGGTGCTCGGCAAGCGGGCCGGCGCCGTGCGCACCGCGGCGCACCGCGGCCTGCGCACGCTGGCCGAGCTCCTCGCCGCAACGTCTCCACCAGGGCCGACATCGTCGGAGTGACAAAAAACCGAGCCCTGACGCTGAAGGACATGAGATGAGCACCCACCGATCCCGTCGCATCGACCGGCGTACCGCGGAGCAGCTGCTGCGCGATGCGCCCGGCCGGCTGCCGGTCGCCGGAAGCGACCGGCTGAGCGACCTGCTCGCGGCGGCGGGTGCGCCTGCCCGCGACCAGGAGCTGGCCGGTGAGCAGGCCGCCATGGCGGCGTTCCGCGACGCTCGTCTCGCTACCGCCCCTCAGCGATGGAGACCCCGGATGCTCAAGGCCGCACTGGCGAACCTGCTCGCTGTGAAGATCGCCGGTGTCACGGCGCTGGCCGCCGGCGGCATCGCGCTGGCCGCCGCGGCGGGCACGCTGCCCGGCCAGCAGCGCGAGGAACCGGCCACGCCCGCCAGTACGAACGTCGTCAGCACGACGTCCGCCACCACGACCGCGACGTCGAAGGGGCCGGAGAAGAAGCCGGACAACAGCGCCTCTCCCTCGCCGTCGCTCAAGGGCCTGTGCCAGGCCTACACGGGGGGCGCGGGCTCGGAGCACGGCAAGTCGCACGACAACCCGGCGTTCAGCGCCTTGATCACGGCCGCGGGCGGCGCCGAACGGGTGCCCGGCTTCTGCGCCGACCTGCTCGGCGAGAAGCCCGGCAAGCCCGACCACACGCCTGGCAAACCCACCCGCTCGAACCGCTGACGCGCCACGACATCCGGGCGACCTGACTGCCCCCTCACCGGGTCGCCCGTTCCGGACGGGCGGCGGCCTGTGCCCCACGCCGCCGCTCGTCCACCCCTTTTCCGCCGCCCAGAAGTGGAGGAGAACCTGTGACCGACGCCTGTCCGCACGCTTTGTCCGCCGGCAGCTACCTGCTCGGCATGCTCACCGCCGAGGAGACCCACGAGTTCCGGCAGCACAGCACGCGATGCTCGCACTGCCGTGGGGAGCTCGTGGACTTGATGCCCGGCGCCCTTTACCTCCAGGAGCTCAGAGCGGACATCCTCGCGGCCGGGCAGCGCCCGTGCACGGAGCGACCCTTCCTCTCCACGGTCGTGGCACGGGAACCGAGATGGATTGCCGGCTGCGGCACGTCCTGACTCCCGGGCTGACGCGCCGGAAGCCGCGTCCGGGGTCACACTGGTTGCCGCCCAGCTGGGGGAATCCCTTCGGCCGAAAGGCAGCCGCCATGCGTGCAGTTCGTTTCCACGAGTTCGGCGACCCGCGCGTCCTCACCGTCGAGGACGCGCCGGCTCCGCACGCCGGACCTGGAGAGATCCGGATCAGGGTCCAGGCCGCGAGCGTGAACCCGATCGACTGGAAGATCCGGGCCGGCTACATGTCCGAGATCATGCCGACCACGTTCCCCGCCATCACCGGGAGCGACGCCACCGGTGTCGTCGACGAGATCGGCGAGGGCGTCACCGGCGTCAAGTCCGGTGACCGGGTGTTCGGCCTGGGGCAGGGCACCGTCGCCGAACACGCGGTGCTCACCGCCTGGGCGCCCGTGCCCAGCACCTGGACGATGGAGCAGGCAGCCGCGGCCGGCCTCGTCTCCGCCACCGCCATCGCCTCCCTCAACGCCCTCGGTGACCTCGCCGGCAAGACGGTGCTCGTCGAGGGTGCCGCCGGCGGCGTCGGTTCCGCCGCCGTGCAGATCGCCGCCGCCCGCGGCGCCACGGTGATCGGCACCGCGAGCGAGGCCAACCACGACTTCCTCCGTGAACTCGGCGCGACACCCGTCACCTACGGCGAAGGTCTGGCCGAGCGGGTCACCGCGGTCGCCCCGGCCGGGGTCGACGCCGCGCTGGACACCGCCGGCTCTGGTTCGCTCGCCGACATCGTCGCTCTCGTCGGCGATCCCTCGCGCGTCGTGACCGTGGCCGACTTCGGCGCCGCCGCCCTCGGCGTCGCGATCATCGCGGGCAACACGAACGCCGCCGTCAATCTCGCGGACGCCTCCCGGCTCGGGGAGAGCGGGGCTTACACCCCGCGGGTGCAGGCCGGCTACCCGCTGGAGAAGACCACCGACGCGCACGCCCACGTGCAGGGCGGCCACACCCGAGGCAAGGTCCTCATCACCCTCTGACGCGCACGCCGCCGTCAGCGCTCCTGGTCCGAACCGGGCAGGTGGACACCCGCGGCGCGGAGCTTCGTCTCGACGAGCACGGCCAGACGGGCCGCGGCCGAGTCCGGTTCCTCGCCGTGGTGGGCGATGAGGCGGTACCGCGTCCCGGGTTCGGTGCGGGCCCGCAGGCTGGTCACGATCTTGAGGTGTTCGGGGTTGGCGAGGTAGTGGCCGGACAGGTCGGCGGCCAGCCCTGGCACGCGGGGGTCGTCCGGTGCCCAGCCGGGGACCTCGGCGATGCGTCTGACCAGTGCGACGAACCGGGGATCCCGCACGGCGTTCTCGACCTGGTCCAGGTAGTCGTCGAAGCCGTTCGGGACCAGGGCTTTGGCCAGCACGAAGGACTCCCTGGCGATCGTGACGTCCTGCGGGGTGAAGCCGACGCCGGGCATGCCGTCCAGCAGCGCCGTGGCGCGGTCGGGCAGCAGGGCCCGGTCGCCGCCGGCCAGCCGGCGCAGGGTGTGCAGTCGCGCGGCCAGTTCGTCGATCCGTTCGACGAGTTGCCGCTCGACCTCGGCCACCGAGGCGGCGAACGACGCTGGGCCGGAGTCGAGCAGCGCGCCGACCTCCGCCAGCGGCACGCCTGCGGCGGCCAGAGTTCTCACCTGCACGAGCCGCGTCAGATCGGCCGAGCTGTAGCGCCGGTAGCCCGAGCTGTCCCGTTCCGGCTCGTTGACCAGGCCGAGCTTGTGGTAGTGCCGGACCGTCTTGACCGTGACGCCGACGAAGGTCGCCGCCTGCCCGATCGTCACCCCGTTCATCGGCTGTCAGCCTGCCTCACGTGCGGGTGGAGTGCGCGGCCGTCTCACGCACGGCGGTGGCGACGGCCCGGAAGTCCTTGCGCAGGATCTGCGTGTGGTTGCTCGGCACCTTGGAGCTGACCCGCAGGTGCGGGTTGCGGCGAAGCACCGGATCGAGCGTGGCCCGCATCTCCTCCATCTCCTCCGCGCCCCCCACCGAGGTTCGCGCCCGTGGCGAGGACGTAGCTGACCGGGCAGGTCAGCCGGTCCAGTACCGGGTCGAGCGCCGCGCAGATCTCGTTGATCTCGATGTTGACCTCGGCGTGCTGGGCGGCGGTCATCCTGGCCGCCAGGCCGAACGGGCTCGCGAGCGGCAGCAGGAACCGCATCCGGCCGAAGATGCGCCGGATCCGTTCCCTGTTCGCCTCGCCGGTCAGGCCCCACGGCATCGCGCCGTCCACCACGACCACACCTGCGACCCGGTCCGGGTTGCGGGCGGCCCAGTGCACCGCGAGCGCCGCGCCGTAGGGCCAGCCGACCAGGAGTGGTCTGTCCACATCGGACGCGGCGACGATCGCGCCGACGTCACGCAGGCACGCTTCGAAGGAGTAGTCCGCTGACCGCTTCGAGGCGCCGCGGGCTCGTTCGTCGTAGGTGATGTGCCTCCACCCGGTGCCCAGTTCGGCGATCACCGGGCGCCAGGACCGTTGGCTGGCATAGGAACCGTTGAGGTAGAGCACCGAACGGCCGGGGCCACCGGTGTCGGTGAACGCGAGGGCCGTGTCGTCGACGGGCACCATGCCGGTGCGGGGTGAGGTGGTCATGCGATGCAGCGTCCACCCTGACCTCGGGTCAAGGTCAAGACGTTCACCGGCGACACCGCGATGACGAGAAAGGGGCTGCCCGTTCCGGACAGCCCCTTTCTCGTTGAAGACGCGAACTACAGGCCCGACTCCGTGGTCCGGACCAGGATGGCGCCGCACTCCTCGCAGCGCACGACCTCGTCGGCCGCCGCGTCCTTCAGCTTCGACACCGCGTTGCGGTCCAGCTCGATCCGGCACGCGCCGCAACGGCGGGACTGGATGAGGGCCGCACCGATGCCGCGCTGCTCGCGCTGACGGTCGTAGGCCTTCAACAGGTCGTCCGGGAAGCCCTTGGCCATCGTCACGCGGTCGGCGACGCGCCTGGTCTCGGTCGTCTCGAGGTCGGAGAGGGCCGCGTCACGACGGCGGCTGGCGTCTTCGAGGGTCTCGCGGGCCTTGTCGAGCTCGACGCGGGCGAACGAGGCGTCGGCGTCCACGGCCTCGCGGCGTTCCATCAGTTCCAGCAGGTCGTCCTCGAGGATGCCCTGACGACGCTGGATGGTGGCGAGCTCGTGTTCGAGCTCGGTGAGCTGCTTGGCGCCGACCGAGCCGGACTGCATGAGCTTGCGGTCACGTTCCCCGCGGGCTCGCACCTGGTCGATCTCGGTCTCCGCGCGCTTCACGTCGCGGTCGAGGTCGGTGAGCGTCGTCTCGACGGCCACCAGCGCGTCCTGCTTCGCGCGCAGCTGCTGCTCGGCCTCGGCGATCTCCGCGATTTCGGGCAGCGTGCGGCGACGGTGGGTGACACGCGCCAGTTCGGCATCGACCTGAGCCAGGTCGAGCAGCCTGCGCTGCACTGCGGGATCGGCTTTCACGCATGTCCTCCTACTGCTGAGCTCGTCGCACCGACGGTCCACGGGTCGGTCCGGCGGGTGGAGACGAGTACGTCGACCCTACCGCCGAAGGCATCCCGCAGGATCTCCGCCGCCTGCTCGCACCACGGCCACTCGCTGGCCCAGTGCGCCACGTCCACCAACGCGGGCCCGCCGGACTCGACGTGCTCGCTCGCCGGGTGGTGACGCAGGTCGGCCGTGACGTAGGCGTCGACCCCCGCGCGCCGCACCGCGCCCAGGAAGCTGTCGCCCGCGCCACCGCACACCGCGACCCGTTTGATCAGGCGTTCCGGGTCGCCGGCGGCCCGCACGCCCTGGATCGTGGCGGGCAACGCGTCGGCCACGCGCTGGGCGAAGACCCTCAGCGGTTCGGCCTCCGGCAGCTCGCCGATGCGACCCAGACCGGTGGCGCCCGGCAGGTCCGCCATCTCGTGCAGGGTGAAACCGGTCTCGTCGTCCTGGCGGGCCGCTTCGAGGGCGTTGAGGACGGCGTTGCGGCGTGAGCGCGGCAGGACCAGTTCGAGGCGCGTGCCGTCGAGGCCGATCACGTCGGCACCCGCGTCGGTCAGCGCCTTGATCACGTGCTCCCCGCCCGTCGCCGGCACGGAGGTCGTCAGCACGTCCGCCGGAGTGCGCGGCGCGGCGTCGAGCGGTCCGGTGATGGTGAGCCCGATGGCGTTCGCGAGCGCGTCCGAGACGCCCGGCAACGCGCTGTCCGCGTTGGTGTGCGCGCAATACAAGGCGGAGCGGTTCCGGATCAGCTTGTGCACCAACGCGCCCTTGGGATCGTCGGCCGGAACACCGTTGACGCCTTTGAGAAGCAGCGGGTGATGAGCCAGCACGAGCTGCGCCCCAGCGGCCACCGCCTCGTCCACAGTGGACTTCGTCGGGTCGACGCAGACCAGGACCCTGGTGACGTCGTCGTCCGGGTCGCCGCAGACCAGGCCGACCGCATCCCACTTCTCGGCGGTCTTCGGCGGATACGCGGACTCCAGCACCGCGATCACGTCGGCGAGCTTCAAGCCAGTTCCTCCATCACTACCCGCAGCGCGTCCACGAACACCGCGAACTCCTTCGGCGGCCTGATCGCCACGCGCAGGTACGTGTCGTCGAGTCCGGGGAACGTGTCGCACCGGCGTACCGCGATCCCCTTGTCCCGCAACGCCTCCCGCGCCCCCTTCGGTGCCCTGATCAGCAGGAACGGCGCTTTCGGAGGTACCACGACCAGACCTTGGAGCTGCTCCAAGGCGTACGCGGCGTGCGCCTCGGCCTCCGCGGCGAACTGAGCAGAGGCCTCCAGCGCCTCCGGCTCGCAGCACGCCGTGATCGCCTCCAGCGTCAGGCTGCCGACGGGCCAGTGCGGACGGCCGTGCGCCAGCCGTTCGAGAGTCCCCGGATCGCCGAGGAAGTACCCGGCCCGCAGCCCGGCCAGGCCCCACGTCTTGGTGAGGCTGCGCAGAACGAGCACTTCGGGGTCCCGCGCGAGCGACTCCGGCTCACCGGGCACGGCGTCCATGAACGCCTCGTCGACGACCAGCCGGCCGGGCAGCTGCTTGATCCTGGCGGCCGCGTGCAGCACCGACGTGGGGTTCGTGGGGTTGCCGATGACGGTGAGGTCGGCGTCCGTCCGCACGTCGCGCAGCTGGAAGTCGCCGTCGAGCAGCACGTGTTCCACCGGAATTCCGGCGTCGCGGAACGCCACTTCGGGCTCGGTGAAGCCCGGATGCACGATCGCCGCCCGGCGCGGCGAGAGCTTCGGAAGCAGCGCGAAGCCCTCAGCGGCACCGTTGAGCAGCAGAACCTCGTCAGGCGAGCGCCCGTGACGGCGTGCGACGGCCTCACGGGCGCGCTCTTCAGCCTGCTTGGAGGGATAACGGCCAAGGCCGTCGAGCGCCGCGGCCAGCCGTGCGCGCAGCCAATCGGGCGGGTGCGGCACCCGCACGTTGACGGCGAAGTCGGCAAGGCCTGGCGCGGCGTCGACGTCACCGTGGTGGCGCAGGTCTGGGCTGGTCATCGCCTCGGATTCTAGGCGACCAGCTCAGAGCCCTGCGTCACTGCATGTAGCGGCGGAGCTCGGTGAGGTGGCTGATCAGCTCGTCCAGCTGGAAGGCGTCGAGCTGCGCGGACTCACCGGGCGGGGTGCGGAAGCAGACGCGACCCTTCTCGTTGAGGTACACCTCGAACGCACGACGGCGCCCGAGGGCATCGGTGCACCCGATGATCTCCCGTTGCGGGGGCACGTCGGTACCTGTCTGCATGGGCGGCCTCCATGTCGTTTGTCCGTACATCTTGCGACAGCGGTTGAGCGTTACCGTGCGGCGGTGCTCACTCGCCGATCTTCTTGGCCGACAAAGTGATCGCTGTGGTGCAGTCGACGACTTCGCCGGCGGGCACGCTTTGCGCCGTTGTCTCCCAGTTTCGATCAAGCACGAGCATGCGACCACGGCCCGTCGCATCTTGCTCCCGCAGCACGTAGAGACCTGCGGCCTGCATCGTGTCCTGAGCGTACTGGTGCACCATGCCGACCACGTTCGGAACGGTGCACGTCTTGGCGGCGGCGACGGGCACCGGCGGGACAGGCGCGGCGGACGTCGGCGGGACGGGCGCAGTGGCGGAAGTCGTCGTGGCGGCAAGGGCAGGAGCGCTCACCGACGACTGCGCGGGAGCGGCACCTTGCTGCGGCACACAGGCACCGAGCGCCGCCAGCGCAACCGCCACCCCGGCCGCGAGCTGCAAGTTCTTCCTGTTCAGGTACCGCACGGCGAACGCCATCGTGAGCTCCAAAGTGGTCCGGCGAGTTCGGCCGGTCCGTCGAATCACAACGCACTCTCGTTACCCAGGGTGCACGAACACCACCCGGTTGGACGGTTTCCGTAACCAAATCCCTTAGGCTGCGCGATATGCAGGTCCACGTCTCGTTCGTCTGCACCGGCAACATCTGCCGGTCCCCAGTGGCAGCACTCGTCTTCCGAGAATGGCTGTCGCGCGAGGGACTGTCCTCTTCCGTCACCGTGTCCAGTGCCGGCACCGGTGGGTGGCACGTCGGCGACCCGGCCGACCCACGAGCGCTGAAGACGTTGGCGGACAACGGATACCCGACCGATCACGTGGCCGCACAGGTAGGCGACCTGCACTTGGCGGCGGACCTGCTGGTGGCACTCGACTCCGGCCACGCACGGGCGTTGCGCCGGATGGTCGACCCCGATCGAGTCCGGCTGCTGCGCTCGTTCGACCCGGACGCCGACGACGTGGACGTGCCGGATCCCTACTACGGCGACGATTCCGGGTTCACCGACGTGCTGGTGATGATCGAGGCGTCGATGCCGGGGCTGATCGCATGGGTCCGCGAGCAGCTCTGAGGCCCGCGCGCTTCTTCAGGAAGCTGTGACCTTTCGCCCGCGAACATCTGTGATCCGGTGCACAAGACCAAGGGTTTCCGCACCGCCGCGCCTGGCCGCACGTTCCAACGGCTCCAGGCGGTCGCGGGCACGTCTGCTGTTCAGCTGGTCGACGAGGTTCAACGACCTCGTCGCCGCGCGCACGCCTTCATCGACGTCACCGCTGCGGAGGTAGCACGTCGCAAGCTCCGCCAGATCGAAGGAACGGGCCAGCGCGTAGTCATCACCTCGATGCACCGACACCGGCCCGGCTCATCGGCCAAGGTGATCGGCTGGACCGATTAGTGCGGTCGCCAAGCGGTCGTTCCCGCAGGTAGAGCGTGCCAGGATGAGGTTCATGGACCTCACCGGCTGGACGTGGCTGAACGAACCGCGGCAGTGGTCGACCGACCCCCTGACTGTGCACGCCGACCCCAGCAGCGACTTCTGGCGCCTCACCGGCAACGGCATCATCCGCGACAACGGCCACCTCTACGGCCTGAGCCTGACCGGCGACTTCACCATCACCGCGACCTTCAGCGGCGAGTATGCGGCGCAGTACGACCACGCCGGCGTCGGGCTGCTGATCGACGGCGAGAACTGGATCAAGGCCGGCGTCGAGGTGTTCGACGGGAAGCAGCAGGCGAGCACGGTCGTGACCAGGGGTTTCTCGGACTGGAACCTCGCGCTGACGCCCGCCTTCGAACGGTTCACGATCAGCGCGGAACGCAAGGGCGACGCGGTGTGGGTGAGGTACGGGATCGACGGCGAGGAACCCTCGAAGCTGCTGCGCAAGGCCTTCTTCCCGCCGGCAGCCGAGGCCAAGGCCGGGATCATGGCGGCGAGCCCGGAGGGCGACGGGTTCGTGACCCAGTTCCACGAGGTCCAGCTCACCCGTTAGCGGCGTTGCGTTTGCTTCGAATACTGCGGATACTTCGAACAGTGGAGGAGGGAGAGCGATGAGTTCCGCAGCACTGAGAGCGGTCCAGCCTGACGATGACGACGTTGTCACCGCCCACACCGCGCTGACCAGGGTGAAGGCGTATCTGCGCGACCACCAGGACGACGAGGGCGACGTTCGCGTCAGGGGTGAAGAGACCGACGACGTGCTGGTGCTGCCGCGCGGCGCCGTCGAACTTCTGGCCCAGATCCTGGCCTACATGGCCGCTGGTCACGGCGTTTCGGTCGTGCCGGCCGACGCCGAGCTGACCACCCAGCAGGCCGCGGATCTGTTGAACGTGTCACGTCCGTACCTGATCGGTCTGCTCGACGCGGGCGAGATCGAGTACCGCAAGGTGGGCAAGCACCGCCGGATCAAGGCTGCCTCGCTGGTGGAGTACATGCGCAACGACGATCAGCGGCGGCGGCGAGCCGCGGACGAGTTGTCGGCGCTCACGCAAGAGATGGGCATGGCCTGAGTGAGTTTCGTCGTCCTCTACGACGCCAATGTCCTCTATCCGAGCACTCTGCGAGACCTGCTCATCCGGATCGCGGCAGCAGGGCTCGTGCAAGCGAAGTGGACCGATCAGATCCTCGACGAGGTGTTCCGCAGCCTCCGGGCGAACCGGCCGGACCTCTCCGACGAGCAGCTCGCGCGTACCCGGTCACTGATGATGACGTCGATCCGCGACTGCATGGTCACGGGCTACGAGCCGTTGATCTCCGCATTGGACCTGCCCGATCCGGACGACCGCCACGTGCTCGCGGCCGCGATCAGGGCTCGCGCGCAGGTGATCGTGACCAACAACCTCAAGGACTTCCCGGCGCGATCGCTGCGCCAGTGGGACATCGACCCCAAGGACGCGGACGACTTCGTCTGCGACCAGATCGGGCTCGACGCCAAGGTGGTGTGGAGCTGCGTCCAGCAGATCGCCAACTCCTGGCGCACTCCTCCCGGCACGATCGGGGACGTCCTCATCTCGCTCGAACGGGTGTGGACTGGTGCAGTCAGTGGCCGAACTCCGGGCGCTCTGAACAGTCATCTACCGTGAGGACGTGCGGTTCAAGTTCCTCCTCAAGCCGGGCTGGCTGGCGCTGACCCTGGCCGTCTGGGTGTTCGCGGGCGCCTGCATCTACCTGCTGTCCCCGTGGCAGTTCGGCCGCAACGACGAACGCCAGGCGCAGAACTCCGCCATCACCAAGTCGCTCAAGAGCGACCCGGTCCCGTTCGGCGCACGGCACGACGAGTGGCAGAAGGTCGAGATCAAGGGCCGCTACCTGCCCGAACTCGAAGCGCTCGCCCGCCTGCGGACCGTCCAGGGCGAGGCCGCGTTCGAGGTGATCACGCCGTTCAAGACGCAGAACGGCCAGACCATCCTCATCGACCGCGGCTACGTGCGCCCGATCAACGGCATCAAGCCGCCGGACTTCGCGAGCCCGCCGACCGGCGAGGTCACCCTCATCGGGCTGGCCAGGCCGAACGAGTCGAACGCCCAGCCCGCGTTCGAGCAGGACGGCCGGAAGCAGATCTACTCGATCAACAACGACGCGGTCGGCCAGAACATCGAGCCGGGCTACTACCAGCTCGTCGAGGACCAGCCGGGCGCGCTCGACACGCTGCCGCTGCCCCGGATCGAGTCGGGGCCGTACTTCTCCTACGCGCTGCAGTGGATCGCGTTCGGGGTGATGGCGGTCGGCGGCTGGCTGTACTTCACCGTTCGCGAGGCACGGCCGGGCGGCGTGCTGCACGAGAGCAGCAAGAAGCCGCGCAAGAAGTCGATCGCCGAGCTACTTGCGGAAGATGGCGACGAAAGCGCTGACGAGAGCCGCGGAGAAGCCGACGACGCGGGACAGCTCCACGGCACGCGTCACGTGACCTGAGTCCGGGTTGCGGCCGTGGCCGAGCACCGGGCGCTCCTCGACGCCGTGCGAGTACACGGTCCGGCCGCCCAGCCTGATCTCCAACGCGCCCGCGAACGCCGCCTCGACCTGCCCGGCGTTGGGCGACGGGTGCGCGGACGCGTCACGCCGCCACGTCTCCAAGGCCTGGCCGGCGGATCCGCCGACGACCGGCGCGCCACCCACGGTCAGCAACGCCGCCAGGCGCGACGGCAGCAGGTTCAGCACGTCGTCCAACCGGGCCGAGGCCCAGCCGAAGCGCCGATACCGAGGCGACTTGTGGCCCACCATCGCGTCAAGGGTGTTCGCCGCGCGGTAGCCGAGAAGGCCGGGCACGCCGAAAGCAGCGCCCCACACCAACGGCGCCACGACGGCGTCTGACGTGTTCTCGGCCACGGACTCCACGGTCGCGCGCGCCAGTCCGAACGTGTCCAGCCGGGCTGCGTCACGGCCGCACAGGTGAGGCAGCCGGGCACGCGCGGCATCGATGTCGCCGGCGTCCAGCTCACGGCCCATCGAGGTGCCCTCGGTCGCCAGCGAGTTGCCGCCGAGCACCGCCCAGGTCGCCAGCGCCGTGGTCACCGTTTGCGTCAGCCAGTGCTTGCGAGCCAGCCGCTCAACGGCGACACCGGCGGCCACGGTCCCACCGACCAGTACGGCCGTGTAGGCGACACCAGCGGCCTGTGAGTCGGCGTAAAGACGCTTCTCGAGGGCCGCCGCGGAGGTTCCGAATGCCGCTACCGGGTGAAATCGGCGTGGATCACCGAACACCGCGTCCGCCGCCACGCCCAGCAACAACCCCAACGCGCGCCCCGCCGCCACGGCATCCTCCCCAGCTCGAAGTAGGCACGGTAGCGCCGCGTCGCCGACGCGCGCGCATTAGGGTGGCCGGTCGTGGAGCACAAGCGGCTGAAGCTGTACGCCTATCTGGACGCGCGCGATCACCAGCGCACGTACCTGGCGATCATGCGGCTGTTCACCTCCACGCTGCTCGCGGACCTCAGCGCGGGCGAGGTCGCCGGGGCGCTGGCCGGGCAGGAGCGCGAGGGCAGGGTCGAACAGGGCGAAAGCCGCATCGAGAACGTCATCAACCGCCTCAAGCAGCTGGTCGAGTGGGGCAACCTGGTCCAGGGCCGGCGCGAGGTGGTCGCGGCCAGCATCGCCGAGTTCCAGCACGGCAGCGTGCGCTACCAGGTCTCGAAGCTCGCCGTCCGCGTCCAACGGGACGTCGACGAGCTGCTCAGGGTCCCGGAAGGTGCCCGCGAGGTCTCCCGCGAGCTGCTCCCCGCCATCGAACGCGGCCTGAACGAGCTGGGCGGATCGCTCAGCGTCGCCCTGCTCAACGAGGGCGACAAGACCAAGGAACTCCTCGCCGAACGCGTCACGACCCTGTTCCTGCAGCACGCCGAGCTCGCGGCGACCGTCCGCGACTTCTACGCCTACCTCGGCCAGGTCGTCACGCGGAACCACCTCGCGCCCGAGGAGATCGCGGGCTTCCGGAACCTGCTGGTCGAGTACATCCAGCGGGTCGTCGAGGACGTGCTGAAGTACACGCCCCCGATCGCGGAAGCCCTGGCCGGGTTCACCAGGGCGCGAACGGAACTCCTCCGCCTCCTCGGCACCGACCTCGGCCTCAACGTCGAACGCGCCCGCGGCCGCACCCCGGAGGACTGGCAGGAGCTGACGGACTGGTTCGTCGACCGCCCCGGCCGCCCGAGCCAGGTCACGGCGCTCAGAGAAGCAACAGCCCGCGCGATCGGCAGCCTCCTGGCCAGCGTCAAGCGGGCCACGTCCGGCGGCGGCCTGCTGCCAGGACGCCGGGCCGAGCTGCTGAAGCTCGCGAGCTGGTTCGACAACTCGACCCGCGAGGAAGCGCACGAGATCTACGCGTCCGCGTTCGGCCTCTACAGCGCCCGCCACCTCTCCCCCGCGCCGGAACACGACTCCGACAACGAACGCACGCCGTGGCGAGACGGCCCGGTCTGCGACGTCACGGTCAGCGTGCGCTCCCGAGGCGACCGGGGCGGGCGCGGCAGGCCGTCCCGGATCCTCGACGACCCGATGACCGAGCAGTCGCTGCTCGCGGAGGCCCGTGAGGCGGACGAGATCCGCGCCCGGCACGTGTCGGAGCTGACCAAGGCCGCCGGAAACCTGGAGAACACCACGCTGACGCACGGCGCGTTGGAGGTCTTCTGCGAGCTGCTGACGCTCGCGATGGCCCAGCGCGACTCGCCGCACGACAGCGGATCGGCCAGCGACCCCGTGCGCGGCCTCAAACTCGAGATCGCCCACGGCACGACGACGCAGATCAAGTCCGTCGCCGGGACGCTCACCCTGCACGACGCGACGGTGGCCCTGAAGCGATGAACCACTTCGACAACCTCTCCGACATCGACGCCGCCAACGTGGTGCGCTGCGCCCGAACGTTGCTGCGCAGGCCTTTGCTGCGGTCCGACGGCCCGGACGGCGAGCTGCTCAGCCTCGTCTACCGGCACCGCGTGGTGCTGCAGGACATGTTCGCGGGCCTGCTCGGGTACCGGCTCGTGGTCGAACGCCGGTTCGCGCGCCTCTACAAGTCCGGCCCCGGCCGGGACGACACGCGTGGCGTGCTCACCATGTCCCCGCGCGGCTACGCCTACCTCGCGCTCACGCTCGCGGTCCTCACCGGCATCGGCCGCCAGACGCTGCTGTCCCGGCTGGTCGCCGACATCCGTTCCGCCGCGGCCGAAGCGGGCATCGACGCGCCGGACGACGTCGGCGAACGCCGTGCGCTCACCGCGGCCCTGCGCCACCTCGTCTCCCTTGGTGTGCTTCAGGAAACCGAGGGTTCGGTCGCGCAGGACGTGCTCCCCCAGGAAGCGTTGATCACGATCGACACCGACCTGCTGGGCCAGCTCGTCACGGGCCCGGTCGGCGAGGCCGAGAACCCTGCCCACCTCATCGAACTGGCTGCCCGCCCCGGCCCGCGCGGTGTCGAACACGCCGTGCGGCGCAAGCTCGTCGAGACGCCGTTGGTGCTGTACGCGGACCTGCCGGACGACCAGTCCGAATGGCTGCGGCGCAACCAGCGCAAGGAAACCGCGTTGCTGGAGCAGGCGTTCGGCCTCTACACCGAGTGCCGGGTCGAGGGCGTGCTGGCGGCGGACCCGGAGGACTTCCTGACCGACCTGTCGTTCCCCGGCGTCTCCACGGTCGCGCGCATAGCGTTGCTCGCCCTGCCGGACCTGGTCGACGACGAGGCGGAAGACGCGCCGGCGCGGCACGTCGTCGCGGTGGAACGGATCCGCGAGGTCTGCGCTCAACTGGTCGAGGACTACCCTGCCGCGTGGTCGAAGCAGTTCACCGACGACCTCGACCGGCTGGTCGCCGAGGTGACGGAGTTGTTGCGCCGCATGGGTCTCGCGGTGCCGCACGAGCAAGGCTGGTCGATCAGCGCGGCCGTGCACCGCTGGTTGCCGTCGCCCGACGGCGATCCCGAACGAGAACAACCCGAACAACCCGTTGTGGTGCCTGAAGTACCGAGCTGGTCCCTGTTCGACGAGGAGAACGTTTCATGAGCAGGTGGCGGCTGCACCGCGGCGGCGTGGTCAACATCTGGCAGTACACCGAGCAGACGTTCGACTTCTCCGGTGGCCGCGCGATCTTCCAGGGCACCAACGGTTCCGGCAAGTCCCGCACGCTGGAGCTGCTGCTGCCGCTGTGCCTGGACGGCGACCTGCGCCAGCTCGGCTCGAAGGGCTTCGACACGGTCAGCATCCGGCGCCTGATGCTGGACGACTACGACGGCGGCCCGAACCGCATCGGGTACGCGTGGGTCGAGCTGATCCGCGAAGCCGCCGACCACTCGGGCAACGAGTACCTGACGTGCGGCCTCGGCGTGAAGGCGTCGAAGACCTCGCAGGCGATCACGGACTCGTGGCGGTTCGTCACGCCCATGCGCGTCGGCACGGAACTGCAGCTCGCGGGCCCGGAACGCGTCCCGCACGGCCCGGCGCAGCTGCGTGACCTCATCGGCGCGGACTGCATGTTCGAGGAACCGGCGTTCCGCGCGAAGATCGCCGATGCCGTCTACGGCGTGCCCGCGGCGCGTTATGGCGACCTGCTGCACCTCCAGCGGACGCTGCGCAACCCGGACGTCGGCCTCAAGGTGCTGGAAGGCCAGCTGGAGCAGATCCTCAGCGACGCGCTGCCGCCGCTGGACCAGGCGATGGTCGAGCAGCTCGCGACGTCGTTCGACGACCTGGAGTCGATCCGCGAGAACATCGTCCGGCTGTCCTCCGCGGACAGTGCCCTCGGCACGTTCCTCAAGACCTACAGCGACTACGCGTTCGGCGGGCTTCGCAGCGCGTCCGAACGGCTGGAGGCCGCCGAGAAGTCGGTGACGAAGCTGCAGCGCGAGCAGTCGAAGCTCACGCAGGAGCTGGACGTCACGCGGATGGAGCGCGCGGCGTCCGAGCAGGCACTGGTCGACATGGAGACCGGCGAGCAGCAGGCAGAGGAGACCATCGCCGCGCTGAAGGAACTGCCGGCGTTCCGCGACCTCCAGGACCTCAAGACGCGCGAGAACCTGGTGGCGGAGAAGCGTTCCTCCGCCGTTGCCGCCCTGGAGACCGCCCACCGCCAGCGCGCCCAGGAAGACGCGTCCGTCGACAACGTGCTGCACCTGCTGCGCCGTCTTGCCGAGGACCTGTCCGCCGCCGACGCGTTGAGCGACCCGTTGCGCGAGAACCTGCGCCTGGCGGGCATGGACTCCGACCTCGCACCGGACGTGCCGCAGGTCCCGGCCGCCGAGGCGTCGGTGACCACGGATTCCGTGCGCGCCAAGCCGGATCCCGAGGCCGGGCCGCTGCCGATCGAACGCCGCGTGCCGCCCGCCGCCGCGACCGAGGACGTGCTGGCCTCGCTGGCGTCGGTCGTCGACCAGACCTCGGGCATCGCTTCCCTTGCCCGCCAACGGGGTGCGCTGGCGATGTCACTGCACGAGCAGGCGATCCAGCTCGACGCTCAGCAGCGCGAGGTGGAGTCGTTGCGGCAGAAGGCCCGCGACGCGCAGCTCGGCGCGACCGAGGCCACCTCCCTGCGCAACCAGGAGATGCAGGAGCTCGCCGAGGTCGTGCAGACCTGGCTGGAGCAGGTCGAGGTGTGGACGTCGAGCGGCCCGCTGCTCGACGAACGGCCCTCGGAAGCCCTGAGGTTGCCCCAGACCGCCGATCCCGCCGCCGCGAAGGCGTTGAGCGCGACGGCCCGCGAGTGGGTCGGACCATTGGTGCAGGCCGCACGCGACGCGGCGCACGCGTTCACGCAGCAGCGCACCGATCTGCGCGCTCGCCTGGACACCCTGGACGAAGAACTCGTCGGGCTGCGCTCGGGCAACGAACGGATGCCGCTGCCGGGCCAGTACACGTCGGCTGCCAGGAACACGGCTGCCGGCGCGCCTTTCTACCGGCTCGTGGACTTCTCACCGACGCTGAACGAGGACGAGCGGGCAGGCCTGGAAGCGGCCCTGCAGGCCAGCGGCCTGCTGGACGCCTGGGTGACTCCGCAGGACAGCGACCTGAACGACGTCCTGGCCGTCCCCAGGCCCGCGGTCGACGGACGCTCGCTGGCGGACTACCTGGTGCCGGCCGTCGAAGGCTCGCCGGTGCCGGAATCACTCGTCGCCGACCTGCTCCGCGCGGTGTCGCTGGACGACATGACCACCACCGGCGACTGGCGCACGGGCGTGCTGACCGGCCGCTGGACCAAGCCCGAGGCCGAGTTCATCGGTGCGGGCGCACGGGAAGCCGCCCGTGGCCGCCGAATCACCGCCCTGGAAGAAGAACTCGCCGACCTCCGTGCCCAACTAGGCACCGCGGAGGACGAACTGGCCCGCGCCCACGAGCACGTGGCCACCTGGGAAGCGCACGTCGCGGCGTTCCCCGGCGACGGCGAACTGATCGCCAAGCACAGCCGCGTCCAGTCGGCCGAGGAGTCGGCTGCCCGGTCCCAGCAGCGCACGTTCGAGCTGCGGGATGCCTTGGAGAACGCCAATTCGCGGTGGGAGGCAGCCCGGTCGGAACTGACCCGGCAGGCCGGTGACGCCGGTCTGCCCTCGGACTCCGAAGCCCTGCGTCAGGCCCAGGCGGCGGCGTCGGAAGCCCAGCGGACGGCCGACCTGCTCGGTGACGCGGTCCGGAGGCGGTGCCAGGGCACGATTTCCGACCTGACCGACGCCTCGCACCGGTACCACGAGGCCGTCGCGGACCGGCAGACCGCCGAGGCCGACGCCGACAGCCGGTGCGTCGACTACGCGGCCCAGGCGGGCACGCTGGCCGAGCTGACCGACGCGGTCGGCGGTGAGGCCAAGGAGATCAGCGAACAACTCACCCAACTGGAGAAGTCGCGCAAGAAGATGCGCGAGGACCTCAAGGGCGTGCGCGAGAGCATCACGACCGCACGCGAGCAGGCGGCGAAGCTGGAAGCGTTGCTGGAGAGCAACTCCACGCAGGTCACCGACGCCGCCGAGGCCCGCGACCGGGCCGCCGCCAACTTCACGGCCACCGTTCGTGCGCCCGGCCTGATCGCGGCCGCGTTCCCCGACAACGACGGTTCCGGCGACGAGGCTTCGGTCCGCGCGCTGATCGCGGAGACCGGCGACCGCCGCGGCGGCACCGAGGCCACCGTGATCGCCAAGCTCCAGGCCCTCCAGACCTCGCTGGCCGGCAGCCACGACATCGCCGCCGAGCAGCACGCGGGCCTGCTGACCGTGACGGTGACCGGCGAGGAGGGCGCGAAGCCCGTCGCCGTCGCCGCCCGCCAGGTCACCACGAAACTGGCCGAGCAGCGCGGGTTCCTCGACGAGCAGTACCAGGGCATCTTCGCCGACTACCTGATCCGCGACCTGGCCGAGTGGCTGCGCGGCCAGATCACCGTCGCCGAGGACCTGACCAAGCGGATGAACGAGGTGCTCGGCCAGGCCCGGTCCAGCCAGGGCGTGCACGTCAAGCTGGCGTGGAAGTCGTCCAGCGCGCTCGACGACCAGACCAGGCAAGCGCTTGCGCTGGTCCGTCTCCCGTTCGGCGAACGCACGCCCGAACAGGACGCCACGCTGCGTCGCGTCTTCACCGAGCGGATCGAGAACGAGCGCGACACGCACTCCGGCGGCTACGCCGAGATCCTGTCGCGCGCCCTCGACTACCGCACCTGGCACCAGTTCACGGTCACCGTCGCCGACACGGGCCCCGACGGCAACCCGCGCGAACGACGACTGCGCCAGCTCTCGTCCGGCGAGACGCGCCTGATCTCGTACGTGACGCTGTTCGCCGCCGCCGCGAGCTTCTACGACGCGGTGAGCGACGAGTTCGACCCGCTGCGCCTGGTGCTGCTCGACGAGGCGTTCGAACGTCTCGACGACCCGACCATCGCGCGCATGCTGGGCCTGCTGGTCGACCTGGACATGGACTGGGTGATCACCTGGCCGAGCGGCTGGGGCGTCTCGGACAAGATCCCGCGCATGCACATCTTCGACGTCCTGCGCCCCAAGAACGGCCGTGGCGTCGCGTGCACGCAGACGACGTGGGACGGCGCGGCGCTCGACCGGGTGGACCCCTAGAACGTCCTCCGCGGCTAGATCAGCCGTGCCAGTCGCGGAGGTACTCGGGGAAGTCGATGTCCTCCATCGCGTCGTTGCCGATCATCCGGTAGCCCGCGGTCACGGAGTACTCGGGGCTGTGGCTGAAGACCACCCGCAACGGCTGGTCACCGAAGTCGGCGAGGAACTTCCACAACGCCCGCGTCAGCTCGGAGTTGCGGGAGTTCTGCGAGCCGTCGAAGTAGTGGTCGACCGTGTGGTCCTCCCGGCGGATGGGCTTGCCGAGGCCGAGCTGCACCCGATGGGCATCGCTGACCAGCCACGCTGACTCACTCACGTCTGCTCCTCATCTCCTCACCTGGGCGGCAGCCGCCGGCCCAGGTCGTACCGGCCGATCTCGAAGCCGGCCGAGTCCCTGATGACCACGACGACGTCACCGTATTTGCCGAGCTGCTCGTCGGTGCGCTGACCCTGCCAGCGCCGGATCCACGAGTCGGCGTCGGTGTCCGGCGGCACCTGGAACCAGACTTCACCGTTGTTGTTGATCTGCTTGGTGGCGTGCTTGAGCTCGCCGTTGAACGTGTTGTAGGTGCCGTCGGTGTTCTTCGCTTCGCGGCTCGCGACGATGTTGCCGTCCTTGTCGCGGAACACCACGTCCGCGCCCTCGGTGCCGGGCCCTGCCACCTCGGGAGTCGTGCCGGGAGGACCGTTGCGCAGGATCTCCCTGGCGTTCTCCCTGGTCAACGGGAAGTCCTTGTTGCTGTCCTCGATCAGCTCGTCGATCAACCGGTCCTGCTCCGCCTTCGGCAGGTCGTCGAACGGATCACCGCCGGAGGTCGTGCCGGGAGGATCGTTCGGGTCCTTCGGCGGTTTGTCGCTGCCGCCTTTGCGGCCGGCGAACTCGTCCATCTTCTTGCGGATCTGCTTGAGCAGCTCGTCGAGCCGTTTCAGCAACGGCTTGAGCTTCTCGAGCGCCCGCAGGAGCTGCTTGACGATCTGGGCGATGCGGGCGGCCCACTTCGCGGCCGCCGTCGCCGCCTGTGCGGCCACCAGCGGCGCGCCGACCACGGTCAACGCCTCGATCGCCCACACCACACACCGTCCGACGAGGTCGGCGATCAGGTCGCGCACGAACTCCCGCACGACGCCGACCAGCACACCCGCCATCTCCACGGCACTGGCGATACCGCTCGACGCTTCGGCCGCGCCGCCCAGCAGCGCCGCGGTGTCCGCGGCCCGTTTCCGGTAGGCGTCGCCGGACGAGCCCGCCCAACCCGACGTGTCCTGGACCGCTTCGCGCTCGTACTGGGTCTTCACCTGACCGACGGCCTTGGCGACGTTGGCCCACGTCCGCGCCTGCGCGGCGACGCCGTCGGCATTGCCTGCCAGCTGATCGAGGATCTCCTGCAGCGGACCGACGTGCTCGATGACGAACGAGATCAGGTTCGACGCGACCGACCCGATCGGGTCCATGTAGAGGCTCAGCGCTTCGAGCGCCGTGGTGGTCGCGCCGAGGCCGATGTCGGCCCAGTTGCCGCTCTCGATGCCCTGCACCAGGTCACTGATCGACTCGGCGATCCCGATGCCGGTGTACCACTCGGTGGAGTCCACTTCCTTCGAGATCAGCGGGTTGTCGGTCATCGCATGCCCTGGAACTTCTCGCCCACCGCGTTGTCGTGCGTCTCGTAGTGGGTCGCAGTGGCACGGAGACTCTCGGCGGTCGACGCGAGACCCTGCTGACAGGCCCGCAACGCGTCGCGCGCCGTCTGCTCGAGCTCGTTGAACAGCGGCGGCAGGAACTGGCAGATCACGCCGTAGGTGTCGTTCGACATCGCGTTGTTCGCGGCGTCGACGGCCTGGCCGACCGTGGCCGCGTGCTGATCGACCTTGCCTGCGTGTGCTCGCAGGTCAGCTGGGGCGACTTCAAAGCCCGCCATGATGATTCCCCCCGGATCGTCAGCGGTAGACCGAGCCGTAGCCCTCGTCATCGTCGTCATGGCGGCGGGGAGGTGGTTGCTGCTCGGGCGCGGCGCCGAACTTCTGCTCGTAGTAGCCGGTGATCCGGCCACCGGCCTCCTCGCCCACGACCTGTTCCGCCACCTCGCGCACCCGGCCCGCGATCTTCGCCTTGGCCTGGCCGACAGCGATGAGCAGCTGACGGCCGAGTTCGTCAGGAGAGGTGTTGAGGACGCGATCGGTGAACTTGGCGTCCACCAGCACTCCGCTCGCGTCGATGGTCACCGTGACCGCACCGTTCGGGCTGGTAGCGGAGATGCGGACGTCGTCGACCTCGTGCTGGAGCTCCTGGTAGCGAGCCGCCTTCTGCTCGAACCCGGCCACCCACTCGTCCAGGTTCCGCTCGACCTCGGCCGGGTCGCCTCCGAAAAGGCTCATGCCTTGTGTCATAGCGCTCCCTCCCCGTCACGGAGAGTACCGAGAACCGGGACCGGCGCACGGCAAATCAGGAAACTAGGGTGGTGGCGTGAACATGGACCAGCCCGAGCTCGCCGAGTTCTGGCGCCTCGCCCGCGAGACGATGGAGGGCGGCGGCCGCTCCGCGTTCAGCTTCCGCGTCGAGGACGCACCCACCGCGACCGTCCTCGGCGAGTTGCTGCGCAAGCCGATCGACCACCCGGCGCGCCGCCAGATCTCGCTGGCACGCCTGGACGAACACGTCCGCGCGCACGGCAGCACGTTGCCAGAGGTCCTGGAATCCGTGCACGGCAAGCCGATCGGCATGTCCACCACCGAAGAAGCCCCGACCGCGGACGCCGTGCTCAAGTTCGCACTCCGCGAGCACGGTCTGCTGCACGCCCCGTGGGCCGCCGAGTGGATCGAGCACGTCCGCAGGTACGGCAAGATCCCGCAGCCGGCGCTGCCGATGATCGCCAACCAGGCCGCGCAGATCCTCGCGAGCCTGACCCCGGAACCCCGCCAGTGGACGACCCGCTTCGCCTTGGCGGGCAACGACCTCGACGACGGCCGACCGCTGACCCGTATCCTGCACAAGGCGCTCACCCTGGCCGGCACCGACTGGGAACGTTCCGGCGTCCTCCCCGACGCCTACAGCAACCCGGTCCTGACCTCCCAGGGCTACCTGACGCTGAACGACACCCTCGAAGCCGCGGACATCACCGTCGTCCGCAGCCCGCGCCTGCTCGAATCCGGCGTGCCCGGCCCGTTGATGGTGCTCCCGAACGGCCTCACGCCTCAGGCCAAACATCACCTCAACGGCAGAACCGTCCGCTGCCACAACGACTTCACGCCCGACGGCATCCGCCGCACGAACGAAGTCCTCGCCTGGACCGGCGGCACGCCGTGGCGCATGTCAGCCGCCGACTACCGCGAAGCCGTGGCCACCCTGATCGCCCGCGGCGTGGAACTCCCCACCCTCAACACCCGCCCCGAAACCGCGGCCTGGGACCCGGACCTGGCCGACACCATGGCCACCACGGGCCTGATGGTCACCGAGGAGCACGTGCTCCCGTCACTCCTCTGACGGCAGCAACCTCTAGGCGAGCAGTAGCAAAGGCGAAGCCGAGGCTCTTAACCGCTTGAACCGGGAGGTTCCGGTGGGTGGTCCCGTCACGAGTCGTGCCTCAGCTCTTGCTGCACCCGAACCGCACCACCCACGCAACGCAACTCCGCCCAACGCAACCAACCTACGAACCCACCGACCAACTCTGCAACATCCGGAACGCGATAGAAGCCCCACCGGCAAGCCCAAGCCCTGGCACGCTGCCCGGCACCTCGATCGCCTGCCGCACGTCGGCCCGCGACACCCACTTCGCCTCGGCGATCTCGCCCTCGGCGAGCAGCAACGGCTCAGCAGGATCCGCAACAGCCTCAAACCCGATCATCAACGACCGAGGAAAAGGCCAAGGCTGCGACCCGAGATACCGAACATCCCGAACAGCAACCCCAACCTCCTCAAAAATCTCCCGGGCGACACAAGCTTCCAGCGACTCCCCAGCCTCGACAAACCCGGCCAGCACGGAGAACCGCCCCTCAGGCCACTCGGGCCCCCGAGCAACCAGCACCCGATCAGCCCCGTCATGCACCAGGCAGATCACCGCGGAATCAGTCCGCGGGTACTCCTCCCGCCCACACCCGGAACAAACCGAGGTCCACCCGGACTTCTCCAACACAGTCCGCGCACCGCACTTGGCGCAGTACTTGCCCAACCGGTGCCACTGGAACAACGCCGCCGCGGTCGTGAACAACCCGGCCGACGTGTCGTCCAACGTGGCCCCGGCCTGCCGCAGATCGAGCCACTGCGGCTCATCCGTCAGCTCCGGCGGCCCCCACGCCCGCGAAGCCGGGACCTGCTCGCCGTCCTCCGCGGGCATCAGCACGGCGAAGTGCGCCACACCGTCCTGCTCACCCAGCAGAACAGCGTTCACCGGCGGCTGGTCACCGAAGTCGGTCGCCGGCCGGTCCGCCACGCGAGTACCGCGGTCGGCCACCAGGGTGCGCCCCCGCGTGTCGACCACGATCATCCGCGCCTTGGGCCAGAGCGCGGCGAGCTTCTCCTCGTCGCCGCGCAACGGCTCGGCCCGGTCGATCGCGAACCGCGACAGCGCGGGCAGTCCGACCAGGTCGAAACTCACTGGAACGCAACCCCTCCCAGCGCGGACAGCTTCGGCTTGAGCTGGTCGGCGTCACCGACGAGCACGCCGGTGAAGTTGCCCGGTGCGAAGAACTCCAGCGCGGCCGCGGCCACCTGCTCCGGCGTGACGGCCTGCAGGCGCTGCGGGTGCGCCACCAGCCAGTCGATGCCGAGGCCCAGCGCGACGAGGTTCACGACGAACGACGCGAGGCCCGACTGCGAGGACGTGCTGGTGAGCAACGTGCCGACGGCGTAGTTGCGGGCGACGTCCACTTCGGACTCCGACGGCGGGACCATGCCGAGGCGCGCCAGTTCGTAACGGGTCTCCAGCAGCGCCGCCGCCGTCACGTCCGAGGCCGTGTCGGCGTCGATCAGCAACGTCGCTCCGTGCACGGTGAACTCGGGGTGCGAGCGGGCGCTGTAGGTGTAGCCCTTGTCCTCGCGGATGTTCTCGACCAGGCGCGACGAGAAGAACCCGCCGTACACCAGGTTCGCGAGCTGCAACGCCGGGTAGCGCTCGTCGGTGCGCGGAATCGACTGCGCGGCAAGGCGGATCTGCGACTGCACGGCACCGGCGCGGTGCACCAGCAGCACGTCACCACCGGACACGGGCGGCAGCGGCGGCAGCTGGACGGCCTCGCCGTCGCCCTGCCACTCGCTCAGCGCCTCGCCGACCTGCGCCACGGCCTCTGCCGGGTCGACGTCGCCGACGACCACGAAGACCGAGCCACGCGGCAGCAAAGCCTTGCGGTGCAACGCCACCACGTCGTCGCGGGTGACGGCGGCGACCTCGTCGGCCTCCGGCATCTCCTTGGCGTACGGGTGGTCGCCGTACAGCAGCTTCTGCAACGCCTCGCGCGCGATGACGTTCGGCTGCGAGCGGGCGAGCGAGATGCGCTCGACCAGGCGGCCGCTCTCGCGCTCCAGCTCGTCGGCCGGGTACGCGGCGTTCACCAGCACGTCGCGCAGCACGTCCAGCACGGTACCGAGGCCGGTGGCCAGCGCGTTTCCGGTGAAGCTCAGCCGCTCCGGGTCGACCACGGCGTCGAGCTCGCCGCCGACCAGCGCCAGCTCGGTGTCGATCTCCACCCGCGAACGGGACGCGGTGCCGGTCAGCACGGTGTTCGCGAGCACCTCGGCCTGGGCCGAGTGCGCGGAACCGACGCTCGACGCGGCCGGGTCCGCGAACGGGACGCGCAGCCGCAGCTCGACCATCGGCACGGTGGCGCGGCGCACCGCGATCACCCGCAGGCCGTTGGGCAGCACGGTGTCCACAGTGGACAGGTCAGCGGCTGCCTTCTGCGAGCCCAGCTCCGGCAACGGACGCGGGCCTACCGCGGTACGACCGATCTCCTCGGCGGTTCGGTGAGTCTTGGCCGAGGTCACTGGGCTCCTCCGGTGGGCTTGACGAGAAGAAGGGCGCGAGCGTCCGGACGCAGCGCCTTGGCCGCGGCGGACACCTCGTCCACGGTCACCGAGGCGATCCGCTCGGGCAGTTCGTAGATCAGCTCGGCGCGGCCGAACAGCAGCTCCGCCGAGCCGAGGCCCAGCGTGCGGTTCGTGAGCCGGTCGTGCTCCTTGTGCATGGTCGACGCCCACCGGGCGGTGACCTTCGCGAGCTCCTCCGCCGACGGCGGCACCTGCGCGAGCTTCTGCAGCTCCTCGTCGATGGCCGCGACGACCTGCTCGGCCGGCACCTCCGGCGTGTGGATCGCGGTGATGCTGAACGTGTCCGGGTCGCGGGCCTCCAGCGGACCGAACAGGCCGCAGCCGGCGTTCAGGTCGATCACGATGCCCTCCTGGTGCACCAGACGCTGCTGCAGGCGCGAGCTGTCGCCGTCCGTCAGCACGCCGGCGAGCACCAGGTACGCGAGGTAGCCGTCGATGTCGGTGACGGGGTCCGGCACGCGGTAGCCGATCGCGATCGCGGGCAGCGGGGCCAGCGCGTCGCCGTGCTCCTGCCGCACCTCGCCCTGCGGGGCGGGCTCGGCGAACGAGGGGCGCTCGGGCTTCGGCCGCGCGGGCACGTCGCCGAAGTGCTTCTCCACCAACGTCTTCGTGGTCTCGACGTCGAGGTCGCCGGCGACGGTCAGCACCGCGTTGGCCGGCGAGTAGTAGGTGTCGAAGAACTCCGCGCAGTTGTCGACCGTGGCGCTCTCCAGGTCGATGAAGTCGCCGTACCCGTTGTGCGCGTTGGCGAACGTCTTGAACAGCACCGGCGGCAGGAGGATCCAGGGGAACCCGCCGTACGGGCGGTTCAGCACGTTGAGCCGGATCTCCTCCTTCACCACGTCGATCTGGTTGCGGAGGTTCTCGTCGGTGATCTTCGGTGCCCGCATGCGGTCCGCCTCGAGGAACAGCGCCCGCTCCAGCGCCGCCGAGGGCAGCACCTGGTAGTAGTCGGTGTAGTCCGGGTGCGTGGACCCGTTGAACGTGCCGCCCGACGACTGCACATGTCGGAAGTGCGCCAGCTTTTCGAGGCTCTCGCTGCCCTGGAACATCAGATGTTCGAAGAGGTGCGCGAATCCGGTGCGCCCCTCGGGCTCGGAGCGGAAGCCGACGTCGTAGTGCACGCTGACGCCGACGACCGGTGCGCTGGCGTCGGGGGCGAGCACCACCCGCAGGCCGTTGGGCAACGTGAACCTGTGCAGTTCGGGTGAGGCCATGTGCGCCAGCCTACGGGTTCGGCGTCCGGAGCGATCGCAGGTGGCCCGCCTGGGCGAGCACGCCGTCGAGCGCCCCCAGGAACGCGGGGAAGCTGCGCCGGAAGTCCGTGCTCGTGCCTGAGTTGCCGTACCAGTAGAGGTCCTGCTGACCGAACGTCGTGAGCCAGCGCTCGGTCTCGCCGAGCACCACCGCGTACGGCAGCGAACGGGAGAACACCAGCTCGCGGTCGGCCTCGGGGACGTCGTCCTGCGTCAGCCCGTGGAGGTACCCGCGCAGGCCGCGAACGTGCTCCAGCAGCTCGCTGCCGCGCTTGGTGCGGGCGGGCATCGACCGCGCGCCGAACGCAAGCGCGACACCACCGACCGCGACGACGAGCCCGAACAGCGCGTTGCCGATCGTCAGCGCCAGCACGACGGTCGCGACCACGCCGAGCACCGCGATCACGATGCCGACCCACCAGAACAGGCTCCGCTCGGCGTCCGGGCGGCGCACGAACCAGCGCTTCTCCACGACGTCCGCGTACAGCTCGTCGCGGACCTGTGCGAGGTCGATCCGCCGGCCGCGCAGCTCGGACACCGTCACCGCGTCCACGCCGTCAGGCAGCAGCGCGGTGTAAACGGCCTTCTCGTAACCGGACAGCGAAGCGTCGGCCGGGTTGCGCCGGACGATCTGCCAGTCGTGGCTGAAACCCTCTTCTTGGCGCGTCTCGGCGATCCACAGGTAGTTGCGCACAGCCAGGTCGATGACCGTGGCGGTCACGTCGACCACGTCCACGTGCTCGTCGACGACCGTGCCGACCTGGCCGGGCAGCACGCCGTCCGGTGACGCGAACGCGACCCGCCCGCCCTGGTCGCGCACCAGCACGGAGACCGCGCCGACCTCGCTCGCGAGCGCCGCCGCGTCCCGGCCGCGCAGGTACCAGAGCAGCGCGACACCGCCGAGCAGCAACACGAGCAGCCCGCCGAGCGCGATCCCGCTGACCGGCGTGAGCGCGAACGCGGCCGCCAGCCCGGTCTGCTCGACCACGACCGCGTTCGGCGGCACGACGCCGGCGGACAGTCCGATCGCGACGTCCACGCGTTCGCCGGAGCCGAGCTTGATCTCCTGCGCCCGCACGCCCTTGCCGTCCGCGAGGTCCGCGCTGGTGCACGGCTGCGACGACCCGACGGGGCCCGCGAGGCAGTTGACCGACGTCGGTGAGTCGGGTGCGGAGAACGTGACGGCGACCTTGTCGAGCTCGGTGTCCCAGCCGCCCGCGACCTGCCAGCGCACCTCCAGCGCGTCACCGACCGGGGCGACCGCGCCGACGACGGTGTAGGTCAGCGTGGACTTCCCGCCGTTGAACGTGGCGGAGAACTGGTCGCCGCTGACGTCGGCGCTGCCGGTGCCCTCGACCCTGGCGTCCGTGACCTCGTACTGGCGCACGAGATCGTTGCCGACCGCGAGTCGCAAGGGGACGGTCCGCCTGACCGTCTTACCGTCCGGCACCGTGACCGTCTCGGTGACGGAGAGCTTGGAGTCGCGCTCCAGCTTCATCCGCACCTCGGTGCTGACCGTGCCGGGAAGCGGCTGCGCGAGCGCGCCAACAGCCGTCATGGACGTCAAGGCGGCCGCGGCGAAGATCGCCAGTCCCCAGTTCTTCAACACGGCTGCGGACAATAGCGGAGTCCTCATATGCTCCGGCGGACTTTCGAACAGACGCCATCTGGGGGATTTTCGGCGATGACGCAACCACCGCCGCCGGGTAGTTGGCCACCGCCACGCCCGGTAGGCCCACCGCCCGTGCCCGCACGACCGCCGTACGGGCCGCCGATGCCTCCCCGCCCAGCTCAGGGACCTCCTCCAGGCATGCGTCCGCCGATGGGCCCGCCGCCTCCGATGGGCCCGCCGCCGCCTCCGCAGATGCGTCCGCCGATGCCCCCGCCCGGTTGTGCGCCGTTGCCTCCGCCGCGTCCGGTGATGCCGCCGCCGCAACCGACCTGGGGCCACCACCCGCAACCGGGTTTCGCTCCCTATCCCGTGATGCCGCCGCGCCGGAAGAGCAGCAGCGGCCCGATCCTCGCCCTGGTGCTGGGCGGCGTGGTGATCCTCGGGCTCGGTGCCGTCGGCGTCTTCGCGGCCACGTTGAACAACAAGGTGAAGGACACGGGCTACTCGAACTACACGACGTACAGCCCGACCTACGACGCCACAACCACGACGACGACAACGACCACCACGTCGACGACGTCCACGCGCACCTCGTCCACCCGCACGTCGAACACGCCAACGACCCCGCCCGGCCCGAAGGCGATCTACAAGCTCGCCGACCACCCGATCTTCAGCACCGGAGTCGGCGCGAACGACTTCGACGCGTGCCCGTTGCCGAAGATGGAGTACAACCCGGCGGGCGAGGAACGGTTCCTCTCGGCCGCGCTGCCGTGCATCGAAAAGGCCTGGCAACCGGCGCTGAAGGCAGCGAACCTGCCGTACCAGCCGGTCGAGCTGCAGGTCTTCACCGGCACCACCAAGACGCCGTGCGGCTCACGCCAGGCCAACTCGACCGCCATGTTCTGCAAGGGCGTCATCTACTGGCCCGGCAACTTCTACGCGAACGAGGGCGGCTCGACGGTCCGCCACCCCGGCGTGTACCTGGGCCAGCTCAGCCACGAGTACGGCCACCACGTCCAGTGGCTGACCGGCCTGATGCGCGCCGCGGACCAGGCCCAGTACGACGTCGGCGGGTTCGACACGCCGAAGGGCCTCGAACTCAACCGCCGGCTCGAACTCCAGGCGACCTGCATCGGCGGCATGACGCTGGCCCCGTTCTCGCACAAGAACGTCATCCCCATGGACGTCGTGAACACCGGCCTGTCGGACGCGAGCCAACGCGGCGACTACACCCGCACGCCTGATCACGGCAGCCAGCCGAACAACGAGCGCTGGGTGATGCACGGCCACAAGCAGAACGACATCAAGGCCTGCAACACCTGGGCGGCAAGCTCCGGCGACGTCTCGTGAACCGATCCCCCGCCCCGCGCGTCCCAAGTAGGTGGACGGGACACGTTAGCCCGGTCGGGGGACGCATGATCTCGCTCCGCATATGCTCGTACCCGACCCAGGCTCACCAATGGGGGGACCTAAGGCGATGACGCAACCACCGCCGCCGGGCAATTGGCCGCCACCACGCCCGGTCGGCCCGCCGCCCATGCCCGCACCACTGGGGCAGTGGCCGGCACAGGGCGCACCGCCGCCTCCCTACGGCATGCCACCGCAGGGACCGCCCATGGCCCCGCCACCTGGTCAGTACGGCCCACCGCCGCCCCCACCAGGCCCGGTCATGCCGCCACCGCACCCCTCGTGGGGCGCCCCTCCCGGCGGCTACCAGCCCGGCTACGGCCCGTACCCGCCGATGCCACCCCGCAGGAAGAACAACGGCCCGATGATCGCCCTGATCCTCGGCGGCGTGGTGATCCTCGGCCTGGGCGCCGTAGGCGTCTTCGCGGCAACCCTGAGCAACAGGGTGAAGGACACGGGCTACTCGAACTACACGACGCAGAGCCCGACGTTCACCCTGCCCACCACCTCGGACAACACACCCACGACCACGGCAGCCCCGCCCTCACGCCCGTCGTCGTCCAAGTCGCCGTCCACCCAGCAGACCCAGGCAGGCGCGAAGGCCGTCTACGCCCTGGCGGACCACCCGTTCCTGAAGCCGAACTTCGGCGCGAACACGGTCTCGGGCTGCCCGCTCCCCGCCATGGACTACTCCCCGGCGGGCCAGGACAAGTTCCTGCGAGCAGCCCTCCCGTGCATCGAAAGCATGTGGAAGCCCGCCCTCCAGGCAGCCAACCTCCCGTACCAGCCCGTTGAGCTGCACATCATCACCGAAACCGCGCAGTACCCGTGCGGCACCGTCCGCCCGGACCAGACCGCGCGCTACTGCCAGGGCGGCATCTACTGGACGGCGAACGCCTACGCCGCCGAACGCAACCCGAACAACCCGAACCACCCCGGCAAGTACCTGGGCCAGCTCGCCCACGAGTACGGCCACCACATCCAATGGCTCACCGGGATGCTCAAAGCCTCGGACCGCGCGCAGTACGACGCGGGAGGGTGGGATACTCCAAAGGGCCTCGACCTGAACCGCCGGATGGAGCTGCAGGCAACCTGCTTCGGCGGGATGTCGCTAGCCCCGTTGTCACACGGAGCGATCCCCATCGACGTCATCAGAGTGGGCCTGGCAGACGCAGGCAACCGAGGCGACTACGACATCTACCCGACCAAGGACCACGGCTCACCGCAGAACAACGCGAACTGGGTGAACCAGGGCTACAAGACGAACCAGGCCTCAGCCTGCAACACCTGGGCTGCAGACGCCGGCACCGTCTCCTAGAAAGGGGCAAACGTGACCCAACCAGCAAACAACAACCCGGTGATGCTCGCGGGAGTGTTCGTGCTGGTGGTCGCGTTCGTCCTGGGAATCGGCCAACTGAGCCGCCCCAGAGTGGTGACCGGCCACCCCTTGGCAGGCTCCCGCCCAGCCCCGTCCCCGTCGCCCAGCACCGAGCCCACCACCCCGATCCGCCCGCGCGCCGTCTACCGCCTGGCAGACCACCCGTTCCTGCTCAAACCAGCCTCGCTGGCCCAGGTGACCTGCGCCCTCCCACCCTTCGGCGTCTCCGACAAAGAGCTAGCCGCCTACTACGCAGCAGGCGTCGAATGCCTGGACGCGGCCTGGGGCCCCGTCCTGACCACAACCAACCTCCCCTTCGAAAAACCTTCTCTAGACGCTTCCCCAACCCTCAAAGACGGCCCGTGCGGCGCCGCCCCAGAGTCCGACCACGCCGTCGCCTACTACTGCGGCCGCAACCGCACGATCTACATGCCAACCAGCCGCCTGCGCGACAACGGCGGCGGCGACGCCCCCGCCACCCACCTGGCAACGCTCTCCCACGAGTACGGCCACCACGTACAAGCCCTGACCGGCCTCCTACGTGCAGCCGACCTCAAAATCACCGACGCGGGCGAGAAAACCCCAGCAGGCCTGGAAATGTCGCGCAGAATCGAACTCCAAGCCAACTGCTTCGCAGGCATGTTCCTCACCAGCGCAGCCGGACGAGGCACCGTGACCACCGCCCTGGCGCGCCAAGCACAAGAAGACTTCCAGTACGCCGTCGAGGAAAAGCCCGAAAACAACGCCCACGGCTCCGCCGCGAACCAAGCCCAGTGGGCATCCGAAGGCTTCAAGACAAACTCAACGGCCAACTGCAACACCTTCGCAGCCACACCACAACAAGTGGCATAACGCCCCACAGCCGATGCCGCAGGCGAGGCGACCCAATGGCGAAGCCGAGGCGTCCTTAACGCTTGAAACAGCGCTCCGGGCGGGTCCCCGTCACGAGTCGTGCCCAGCACTTGCTGCAACCAGGGAGGGATGTCAAACGGACACGCTTTTCGTCCGTTTGACATCCCTCCCTGGTTGTGGCGCGCTCTGGCCCGACTTGTGACGGGGACCCGCCCGGACCGCACCACCTACGCAACGCAACTCCGCCCAACTCAACAGGCGTGCCATCAACCCACGCACGGCGGAGGACTCCCCAGATCAGATTGGCAGGGGTCTGGGGGGCGGA
>NZ_JAXAVW010000055.1:0-39058 GCF_033949945.1 Lentzea miocenica | reverse complement strand
CACTGCCTGCTGGCCACACTGCCTGCTGGCCACACTGCCTGCTGGCCGCCTCACCCCGCCGCGGGCACGTCTGCGGCGCCTACTTGCATACGCTTGTGTATCCGATACAGTCCTGTATCGATCGGAGGCGCGCATGGAGACGATCGCGGACGGGACGCCCAAGCGTGCGCCGCGCGTGACCAAGCGGCGCGTCGAGACCCGGCAGCGGCTGCTGGAGGCGGCGCTGGCGGTGTTCGCCGAGCAGGGCTTCGGGCGGTCGACGGTGGAGCAGGTGTGCAGCCACGCCGGCTACACGCGTGGGGCGTTCTACTCGAACTTCTCGACGCTGGACGAGCTCTTCCTCGCCATGTGGGAGCAGCGGTCCGCCGAACTGGTCGCCCGGATGCGCACGGCGCTGCAAGCCGTGGAGCGGGCGGCCGTGCACGACGTCGACGGTGTCGTCGCGCATCTGCTGGAGGCGGTGCCGCTGGACGAGGAGTGGTACCGCGTCAGTGCCGAGTTCACCGCCCACGCGCTGCGCAATCCGGATCTGCGCCGGGTGATCGCCGACCGGGAGAAGGCGATCGCGGCGTCGTCCACGCCGTTCCTGCTCGCGGCGCTGGCCAGGATCGGACGCGAGGTGCCCGCCCCGGACGCCCTCGCGCAGGCGCTCATCGCCGTCCACGACGGCACAGCGCTGCAGTGTCTCAGCGAGCCGGACAACGCCGTGGTGCGGCAGCGCCGGATCGACCTGTTCACCCGTGTCGTCACCGCGTACAGCAACGAAAGCAGGAAACAGTCATGACCGAGGAAGCGGACGTCATCGTCGTCGGAGCCGGGCTCGCGGGTCTGGTCGCGACCTACGAGCTCACCAAGGCGGGGCGCCGGGTGCTGGTCGTCGAGCAGGAGAACCGGGCGAACCTGGGCGGTCAGGCGTTCTGGTCGCTCGGCGGGCTCTTCCTCGTCGACAGTCCTGAGCAGCGGCGCAACGGCATCAAGGACTCCTACGACCTCGCGATGCAGGACTGGCTGGGTTCGGCTGGGTTCGACCGGGACGACGAGGACCACTGGGCCCGGCAGTGGGCGGCGGCCTACGTCCGGTTCGCCGCCACCGAGAAGAGGCAGTACCTGCACGATCTGGGACTGCGGTTCACCCCGGTGGTCGGCTGGGCCGAGCGCGGAGGTGGCCTCGCCGACGGTCACGGCAACTCGGTGCCGCGGTTCCACCTGACCTGGGGAACGGGCCCGGAGGTGGTGCGCGTGTTCGTCGAACCCGTGCTCGCGGCCGAGCGCAGTGACCTGGTCCGCTTCGCGTTCCGCCACCAGGTCGACGAGCTCGTGGTCGAGGACGGCGCCGTCGTGGGCGTGCGGGGCAGCGTGCTGGAACCGTCCGATTCGGAGCGTGGCAAGGCGTCCTCGCGGACGGTCGTGGAGGGTTTCGAGCTGCGGGCCAAGGCCGTGATCGTGACGTCCGGCGGGATCGGGCACAACCACGACCTCATCCGCGCCAACTGGCCGACTGATCGTCTCGGCCCCTGCCCGGAGACGATGATCTCCGGGGTGCCCGCGCACGTCGACGGCCGGATGCTGGCCATCAGCGAGGAGGCCGGGGCCACGCTGGTCAACCGCGACCGGATGTGGCACTACACCGAGGGTCTGCACAACTGGGACCCGATCTGGCCCGACCACGCGATCAGGATCATCCCCGGTCCCTCGTCGCTGTGGTTCGACGCCACCGGCAAGCGGCTGTCCGCGCCGAACTTCCCCGGCTTCAACACCAACGAGTCGATGAAGGCGATCCTGTCGACCGGCTACGACTACTCGTGGTTCGTGCTGAACCAGACGATCATCGGCAAGGAGTTCATGCTCTCGGGTTCCGAGCAGAACCCGGAGTTCACCGGCAAGAACATCCGCGCCGCGCTCGCGAGCCGGCTGGCCAAGGGCGCGTCGGGGCCGGTGGAGGCGTTCAAGCAGCACGGCGTCGACTTCGTCGTCGCCGGCAACGTCGCCGAGCTCGTCGCGGGCATGAACAAGCTCGCCCGCGGCCCGCAGCTCGACGCCGCCGAGATCGAGCGCCAGATCGTCGCCCGCGACCGGGAGGTGCGCAACCCCTACTCCAAGGACCTCCAGCTCATGGCCATCGCCAACGCCCGCCGCTCACTGGGCGACAAGATCGCGCGGGTCGCGTCGCCGCACCGCGTCCTCGATCCGGCGCACGGCCCGCTGATCGCGGTCCGGCTCAACGTCCTGACCCGCAAGACGCTGGGCGGAGTCCAGACCACCCTCGACTCCCAGGCGCTGCGGTCCGACGGCACCCCGTTCCCGGGCCTGTACGCGGCGGGCGAGGTCGCGGGCTTCGGCGGAGGCGGTGTGCACGGCTACAACGCGCTGGAGGGAACGTTCCTCGGCGGGTGCATCTTCTCCGGTCGCGCCGCGGGCCGGGCCCTGGCCCGCACGCTCGCCTGAGCAGAACGATCTGTCCCTTGAGGACACCGGCGTGCCCGAGGGCTAAATCAGGGGGAACCCTGATGGCAGTGCGCCCGGCTGACGGCACTCTGGAGTCGTAAGGGATGTCCGCAGTTCGAGGAGAATCATGAGCGAATCCAAGCCCGAGTCCGCCCGTACCGCCGTCGACTCGGTGGTCGACGCCGTTCGCGGGCTGGTCAGCGAGGGCATCAACCGTCGCGTGGTCGTGCGTGACAGCAAGGACGACGTGGTGCTGGAGGTGCCGGTGGCCCTGGGGCTGGTCGCGGCGCTGGCCGCGCCGGTGGCCACGACGATCGGTGCCGGTGTCGCGCTGGTGGGCAAGTGCGACATCAAGCTGGAGGACCGCCGCAAGCCCGGCAGCCAGCCCGCGACGACGGTCGAGACCGACCAGGGGTAGTCAGCGGCCCGGGGGAACGAAAGGTCAGGGGTCCACAAGGCCGTCGCCTGCTTCGAGCAGGCGACGGCCTTGTGCTGTACGGCTGAAGTATCGACGCGAATCGATGGTTGCGTCTATCGATCCCGGTCGATAGAGTCCGCCCTGTTGATTCGAAGTCTGTCGATACAAGGGGTGTGCGGTGAACGAGTTGCCGGTCGTCGTGGTGGGAGCCGGACCTGCGGGTTTGTCCGCGGCGGCGAACCTGGTCGAGCGGGGCGAGCGCGTGCTCGTGCTGGAGGCGGGTGATCGCGCTGGTGCAG
This sequence comes from Lentzea miocenica, assembly GCF_033949945.1. Lineage (NCBI taxonomy): Bacteria > Bacillati > Actinomycetota > Actinomycetes > Pseudonocardiales > Pseudonocardiaceae > Lentzea > Lentzea miocenica. The sequence goes on along the minus strand of NZ_JAXAVW010000055.1, from coordinate 35,896 downwards.
CTGTGTCCCAGTGGAACCACGTCCGGCTGTTCTCGCAGTGGAGCGAACTCGTCGATCCGGCCGCCGAGCGGCTGCTGACCCGGGCCGGTTGGGCGCGGCCGGACGGGGGCGCGTACCCGACTGGCGGCGAGTGGGTGGAGAGCTACCTGCGACCGCTCGCCGAAGTGCTGGGCGACAGGGTGCGCTTCGGTGCTCGCGTGGTGGGTCTGGCTCGGCGCGGGCGGGACCGGATCGTGGACTCCGGGCGCGAGGACGAGCCGCTGACCGTGCACGTGCGGACCGCCGAGGGGGAGGAGCGGATCACGGCGCGCGCGGTGATCGACGCTTCCGGCACGTGGGGCGCACCGAATCCGCTGGGCGGAGACGGGCTGTCCGCGATGGGCGAACAGGCTGCCGCGGAGAAGATCACCTACCGCGTGCCAGACCTCGCGGACGAACGTGCTCGCTACGCGGGCAAGCGGATCGCGGTCGCCGGTAGCGGGCACTCCGCTCTCACCGCGTTGGTGGTGCTGGCCGAGCTCGCCGAGCAGGAGCCCGGCACGAAGATCGTGTGGCTGTTGCGCCGCGGTGCGGTTGGCAACGCGTTCGGCGGCGGGGAGTCCGACCAGTTGCCGGCGCGCGGCGCGTTGGGCCTGCGTGCCCGGAAGGCTGTCGAAGCCGGGCACGTCGAGACCGCCACCGGGTTCCGCACGGCGGCGGTCGAACGTGCGGCGGACGGCAGCCTCACCCTGGAGTCGTTCGACGACCACCAGGTCGCGGGCATCGACGAAGTCGTTGTGCTGACCGGATTCCGGCCGGATCTGTCGTGGTTGTCGGAGGTCCGGCTCGACCTGGACCCGGTGTTGCAGGCGCCGTCGAAGCTCGCGCCGTTGATCGACCCGAACGTCCACTCGTGCGGCACCGTCTACCCACATGGTGAAAACGAGCTGCGGCACCCCGAGCCGGGTGTTTACCTGGTCGGTGTGAAGAGCTACGGCCGGGCGCCGACGTTCCTGTCGCTGACGGGCTACGAGCAGGCGAGGTCCGTTGTGGCCGCGATCGCCGGTGACCACGAGGCGGCCGGACGCGTCGAGCTCGTGCTGCCAGAGACCGGGGTGTGCGGTGGCGCCGGCGTGTTCGACGCGCCGGAGGAGCAGAAGAACGAGGGCGGCTGCTGCGGTTCGCCGGAGCAGGGTGAACTGACGATCGGCCTCGCGCCCAGTGCGCGCTGACACGACGGCGCGGCCAGGCATCGACGCCGGGCTGCGCCGCGTGCTGATCGTGTTGTGCACCACCGAGATCATCAGCTGGGGCGTGCTCTACTACGCCTTCCCGGTGTTGCTGCCGACCATCGGTTCCCGCACCGGGTGGTCGTTCGCGGCGATCACCGCGGGGTTCTCCGCGAGCCAGATCGTCGCGGGTCTGGTCGGCATTCCGGTGGGCAGGCTGCTCGACCGGCGCGGCCCGCGCGCGATCATGACCACCGGCTCGGTCGTCGCCGTGCTCGCGCTGCTGGCACTGGCGACCGCGGATTCGCTGGTGTGGTTCACCGCGGCGTGGCTGCTGGCCGGTGTCGCCATGGCCGGAATCTTCTACGCGCCCGCGTTCGCCGCGCTGACCCGGTGGTACGGGCCTCGGCGGGTGACCGCGCTGACCGCGCTCACCCTGGTCGCCGGGCTGGCCAGCACGGTGTTCGCGCCGCTGACCGCTGTCCTGAACGACCACCTGGACTGGCGCGGCACCTACCTGGTGCTGGCCGGATTCCTTGCTGTCACGACGATTCCGCTGCACCTGTGGGGTCTGCGGTTGCCGTGGCCGTCCGTCGAACACGAGACCGTCCACACGCCGTCGGCGGTGGCGCGCAGCAGGCCGTTCCTGGTGCTCGTGGTCGCGATGAGCCTGGCCGCGTTCAGCGTGTACGCCGTCGTGATCAACCTCGTGCCGCTGCTGACCGAACGCGGCATGACCACCTCGGCCGCCGCGATCGCCCTCGGCCTGGGCGGCGTCGGCCAGGTGCTCGGCCGGCTCGGCTACGCCAGACTCGCCGCGAGGACGTCGGTGCGCACGCGCACCCTCTTGGTCCTCCTGATCAGCGCGGTGGTGACCGCACTGCTGGGCGTCGTGCCCGGCCCGGCACTGCTGCTGATCGCGGGCTCGGTCCTCGCGGGTGTCACGCGCGGGATCTTCACGCTGGTGCAGGCGACCGCGATCACCGACCGTTGGGGCGCCGTCCACTACGGACAGCTCAACGGCCTGCTCACCGCTCCGGTCATGCTCACCGCCGCCATCGCGCCGTGGGCGGGCAGCGCGCTGGCGGCGTGGCTGGGCGGCTATCCGGCGGTGTTCGTGGTGCTGGGCGCGATCGGGGTGCTGGCGGCCGCGTTGTCGACCGCCGGCGTGCCGCGTTAGCCGAGCAGCTCGGCGACCAGGCCGCGGACCCTGCGGTCGATGTCGTCGCGGATCGGCCGCACGGAGTCGATGCCCTGACCGGCCGGGTCTTCGAGCTGCCAGTCCAGGTAGCGCTTGCCGGGGAACACCGGGCAGGTGTCGCCGCAGCCCATCGTGATCACCACGTCGGACGCCTCGACGTCCTCCGTCGTGAGCTTCGAGGGCACCTCGGCGGTGATGTCGAGACCCCACTCCGCCAGCGCGGCGGCGGCCGCGGGGTTGACCTTCTCCGCGGGCTCGGAGCCGGCCGAACGCACGGCGATCCGGCCCATGCCGTAGTGCTGCAGCAGTGCCGCGGCCATCTGGGAGCGGCCCGCGTTGTGCACGCAGACGAACAGCACCTCGGGGGTCTTGGGCACGGCGGTTCTCCTTGTTCCACACGGTCTCCTTGGACCGAAGTACGTCGATGCAGATCACACCCCGTGTATCGACTTTTGTCAATCCAAGCCGCTATGGTCGTCGTCATGACCAGCCCGGACCAGACGCTGCTCGACTCGACGACAGCCGCACGCCTGTTCAAGGCGCTGGGCGACCCGATCCGCGTCGAACTCGTCAGCCTGGTGCGCCGGACCGAGGGCCAGGAGGCGTGCTTCTGCGACCTGGCCGACCAGTTCGACATGCCGCAGTCCTCGCTGAGCCATCACCTCAAGATCCTCGTGCAGGCCGGTGTGCTCAGCCGCGAACGCCGGGGGACCTGGAGCTGGTACCGCATCGACAACGCCGCCATCGACACCCTCGCGGCCGTGCTGGCGCCGGGCGGGCCGCTGCGCGACACCAGCGCCTGCTGCGACTGACCTGACCGAACCGTCCGTCACCGGCGACCGGTCGTCGGGCGACGACATCTGTCCACACCCAGGAGAACCGTTGAGCACCAAGGAAACCGTGGCACCGGACGTGCTGCATCGACTGTCCTTCCTGGACAGGTTGCTGCCGGTGTGGATCGGCGTCGCCATGGTCTCCGGGCTGCTGCTGGGCCGATTCGTCCCCGGCCTGCAGGGCGTGCTCGACGCGGTGAAGATCGGCGAGGTGTCGCTGCCGATCGCGCTCGGCCTGCTGCTGATGATGTACCCGGTGCTCGCGAAGGTCCGCTACGACAAGCTGGACACCGTCACCCGTGACAAGCGCACGTTGGTGCTGTCGTTGGTGCTGAACTGGGTGCTCGGACCGGCGCTGATGTTCGCGCTGGCCTGGATCTTCCTGGCCGACCTGCCCGAGTACCGCACCGGCCTGATCATCGTCGGCCTCGCCAGGTGCATCGCCATGGTCATCATCTGGAACGACCTCGCGTGCGGCGACCGCGAAGCCGCCGCCGTGCTGGTCGCGCTCAACTCGGTGTTCCAGGTGGTGATGTTCGGCGTCCTCGGCTGGTTCTACCTCGACCTGCTGCCGGGCTGGCTCGGCCTCGGCACCGCGTCCGTCGACTTCTCCGCCTGGGAGATCGCCAAGTCCGTCCTGATCTTCCTCGGCATCCCGCTCGCCGCGGGCTACCTGAGCCGCAGGCTGGGGGAGCGGACCCGCGGCCGGGAGTGGTACGAGTCGAAGTTCCTGCCGCGCGTCGGCCCGGTCGCGTTGTACGGGCTGCTGTTCACGATCGTCATCCTGTTCGCGTTGCAGGGCGAGAACATCACCAACCGCCCGCTCGACGTCGCCCGCATCGCGGTCCCGCTGCTGGTCTACTTCGCCATCATGTGGGCCGGCTCGTACGCGCTCGGCAAGGCGTCCGGACTCTCCTACGAGCGGACCACGACCCTGGCGTTCACCGCCGCGGGCAACAACTTCGAGCTCGCCATCGCCGTCGCGATCGGCGTGTTCGGCGTGACCTCCGGCCAGGCGCTCGCCGGCGTCGTCGGACCGCTGATCGAGGTGCCCGTGCTCGTCGCGCTCGTGTACGTCAGCCTCTGGCTCCGGCGGCGCTGGGCGGCTCGTGCTCAGCTCTGACGTCGTGGTGATCGGCGGCGGCCAGGCAGGGCTGGCCGCCGCCTTCTACCTGCGCCGGGCTGGCATCGACCACGTGGTGCTCGACGCGCAACCCGTGCCGGGCGGGGCATGGCCGCTGACCTGGAACTCGCTGAGGCTGTTCTCCGTCGCCCGGCACAGTTCGCTGCCCGGCTGGCCCATGCCGTCCTTTCCGGACGGATACCCGACCGCCCAGCACGTCGTCGACTACCTCACCGCGTACGAGAAGCGCTACGACATCCCCGTCCAGCGACCCGTTCAGGTCACCTCGGTGACGCGCGACGGCGACCGACTGCTGGTGCACACCGACTCCGGGACATGGTCGGCACGGCATGTCATCAGTGCCACTGGCACCTGGTGGCGGCCCTTCCTACCGCTGATGGACCTGCCCGGCCGCCAGTTGCACACCGTGGACTACCGCGACCCGCTGGAGTTCGCCGGACAGAAGGTGGTCGTGGTCGGAGGCGGCAACTCCGGCGCCCAGATCGCCGCCGACCTCGCGCCGCACACCGAGCTGACCTGGACGACCCGCCGGCCGCCGCGGTACCTGCCCGACGAGATCGACGGCAAAGCGCTGTTCGACATCGCCACCCGGCGCGGCAGCATCAGCGAACTCGGCGACATCGTGGCCGTGCCGCCCGTCCGCGAAGCCCGCGACAGCGGACTGCTCGTCGCCGCCACGATGGACGTCGAAGCCTTGTCCAGGGCCGACGTCGTGGTGTGGTGCACCGGATTCCGTCCCGCCCTGAGCCACCTGGCTTCGCTGCGTGTGCGCGACGCCGACGGTCGCGTTGCCGTTGACGGCACGACCGCCGTCGGGGAGCCGCGCCTGCACCTGCTCGGCTACGGCGGCTGGACCGGACCCGCGTCGGCGACGCTCATCGGGGTCGGGCCGACCGCGAAGGCGACGGTCGCGAAGATCAGGCCGTGACCGCACGCCGTTCGCTCACGCTGCTCAGCATCGCGGCCATCCGGTCGGTCGTCTCCGGACGCACCCAGTAGTAGACCCACGTGCCCCGGCGCTCGCAGTCGACCAGACCCGCCTGCCGCAGCAGCTTGAGGTGATGCGAGATCGTGGGCTGGGACAGCTCGAACGCCGGCGTCAGCTCGCAGACGCAGACCTCGCCCTCGGACCGCGAGGCGATCATCGACAGCAGCCGCAGGCGCACCGGGTCGCCGAGCGCCTTGAACATCGCCGACAGCTCGGCCGCCTGCTCCGCGGCCAGCGGGTCTTCCGGCAGCGGCTCGCAGCAACCGGCCTCTTGCTTCGGCATATTTCAATATTGACGCCACTTCGGGCTTCGCGCAACACTGCATAGACAAACTTCAATACAGCCTGGAGGTAGGCCGCTCATGAGCGAGCAGACCGAGCTGCGCGAGACCGTCCGCGCCCGCTACGCCGCCGCCGCGACCGCCGTCGTCCAGGGCGGAGGCAGGTGTTGCGGACCGCAGGCCGCGGAGGTCGACGAGACCTTCGGCGCCACGCTCTACCCGGCAGCACAGCGCGACGAGCTGCCCGCAGAGGCAGTGGCCGCCTCACTCGGCTGCGGCAACCCCATCGCCGTCGCCGAACTCCGAGAGGGCGAGCGAGTGCTCGACCTGGGCTCGGGTGGTGGCATCGACGTCCTGCTCTCCGCGCGCCGCGTCGGCCCGACCGGCAAGGCCTACGGCCTGGACATGACCGACGAGATGCTCGCGCTGGCGCTCTCGAACGCCACCAAGGCCGGTGCCGCCAACGTCGAGTTCCTCAAGGGCGACATCGAGGCCATCCCGTTGCCCGGCAACACCATCGACGTCGTGATCTCCAACTGCGTCATCAACCTCTCCGTCGACAAGCCCGCCGTGTTCGCCGAGACCTTCCGCGTCCTGCGCCCCGGCGGCCGCATCGGCATCTCCGACGTCGTCGCCGACGACCACCTCACACCCGCCGCGAGAGCCGAACGCGGCTCCTACGTCAGCTGCATCGCCGGCGCCCTCACGTTCACCGAGTACCGCGAGGGCCTGGAAGCCGCAGGGTTCGCCAACGTCGAGATCACCCCGACGTTCGAAGCGGTCGACGGCATGCACGGGGCCATCGTTCGCGCGGTGAAGCCACTCGACGTCGAACCCGTCGCCGCGAAGACCGTCTGACGACGTCCGAGACCTGAGAACTTCAACCACAACGTGCGGCAACAACCCGTGAGATGGCTGATTGTGACGCCTCCAACCCGTAGCGTGAACCGGCGGGGAGGCGGAACCAGTGCGAAACGTGATGTCGGGCAGTGCGAGACAAGTGGTGCAGGCCGCGGAGATCGGCGTCCTGCACCTGCACGGCGAACGGCCCGTGCCGGTGCCGTTCCAGCTACCGCCCGCACCGCGGTGCTTCGTCAGCCGCAAGCACGAGCTGGCGGCGCTGAACGGCTGGCCGCTGCTGGTCATCAGCGGGCCCGGCGGCGTCGGCAAGACCTCGCTGGCGCTGCGGTGGCTGCACGACCGGCGGGCCGAGTTCCCGGACGGTCAGCTCTACGTCGACCTGGGGGCGCACGCGCCGGGCGGGCCGGTGGCACCCGAGGTGGTGCTGGAGTGGTTTCTCCACGCGCTGGGCGTGGTGGAGGTGCCGGAGTCGCTGGCGGCGCGGCAGGCGATGTTCCGGTCGGTCACGGTGGGACGGGCGTTCGCGGTGCTGCTCGACAACGCGGCGTCCGCGGCTCAGGTCCGGCCCTTGCTGCCGGCGGCGGGCACGGTCGTGGTCACCAGCCGGTGGCGGTTGAGTCCGCTGGGGGTCGACGGCGCGCGGTTCGTCGAGGTGGAACCGTTGGGGCTGCAGGATTCCGTGCGGTTGCTCGACATGATCATCAAGGGTGACCGGACGACCGCAGAACCGGACGCGGCGGGTGAGCTCGCGCGGTTGTGCGGCGGGCTGCCGGTGGCGTTGTCGGTGGTGGGCGCGCGGCTGTCGACGCGGCCGCGCCGGTCGCTGGGGCGGGAGCTGAGCGAGTTGCGCGACGACCGGTTGCCGGAGCTGGACGAGGGGGCGTCGGTCGGCTCCGTGCTCGACCTGTCCTATGTGGACCTCCCGGCCCGGCAGGCGCGGCTGTACCGGTTGTGCGCCTGGTTGCCTGGGCCGTGGTTCGGCGTCGAGGTGGCCGCCGCGATGGTCGGCGAGCCGGTGGGTGACGTCGAGGACGCGCTGGAGGACCTCGTCGAGAAGAACCTGCTCAGTGAGATCGCCGACGACCGCTTCCGCTACCACGACATGCTGCGGACGCACGCGCGGAGCAAGCCCGACCCTGCTCGCGAGCCGGGACTGAGACGGGTGGTGGAGTGGTGGCTGGCCAAGGCGGTCTCCGCCGATCTCGCCGCGCGGCCGGGCCGTCAGCACCTCGGGCCCGTCTACGGCGAGGCCGTGGCGGCGGACGGCGACCCGGTCGAGTGGCTGGAACAGGAACGCGCGAACCTCGTGGCAGCCCAGCGTTGTGCGGACGAGCACGGCTGGCCCGAGCTGGTCTGGCAGTTGTGCGAACCGATGTGGGCGCTCTTCCTGCACCGCCACTACTACACGGACTGGGTCGAGACGCACCGCCTCGCCATCCGGGCCGCGCCGGCCTGCGGGCAGCCGGTGGCCGCGGCCCGGCTCGGCAACCGCCTCGCGATGGCGTACACCAACCTGCGGCGGTACGACGAGGCCGCGGCCGAGCTCGACGCCGTGCTGGCGGCCGGGCTGGACGACCAGGAGAGCGAGACGACGGCCCTGTCGATGCTCGGCAGGGTGCATCTCGGACGAGGTGAACCGGACGCGGCGCTGCGGTGCTACCGGCGGGTCCTCGAGCTGCGTCTCGAACGCCGGCGCGACCGGGAGATCGGCCTGGCGCGCCGGCGGATCGGTGAGGCGTTGACCGCACTGGGCCGGGCAGGCGAAGCGATCGCGGAGCTGGAGCAGGCCGAGGAGTTGCTCACGCACCCCGTCGAGCGGGCGCGAGTGCGAACGTTCCTGGCTCGGGCCTGCGCCGGTGCGGGCCAGGTGGAGCGGGCGCGGTCGTTGCTCGACTCGGCGAGCGACGACCTGCGCCCGTCACCGTTGCACCGCGCGGACGTGTTCGTGCTGCTGGCCGAGTTGGCGGAGGACCCCGAGCAGGTGCGGGACCACTACCGTTCCGCCCTCGCGTGTCACCGCGACCCCGGCGATCCGGCCGCGGTCCGCATCCGGGCCCTGCTCGACCGGCACGAGCACGAGCCCGCACCCGACGTGATCCCCGGCCAGGCGACCGGCGAGCAGCAGCGCGAGTCGCACTGACCGCATCGGCGGGCACACCAGCACGTCCGCGAGGTTGCGCCACCTGGCCTCGGCCCTCAGGTGCACGACGAGCAGCTCACCGACCCGCGCGACACCGTCAGACATGGTGCACCGGAACCGGTTCGGCCCGGCACGCCCGAGCGGGTTCGCTCAGCCCGAGCAACCGGTACATCGTCGTGCGCAGGATCGCGGCCGACTCGCCGGGCCGCGAGCTGATCGTCAGCGGCACCCGTTTCGCCTGCGCGACAACGGGTTGGCCGCAGTCGATCAGCGGGGCGTGCCGGCTGAGCTGGTCCGCGAAGCTGCCTGGCCGCACCTCGGGAGTGCTCGCGAGAACGATCGGCACGCCGACGGCCGCCGCGTACTGCGTCACGGAGCCGTGGTCGCCGACGACGACATCGCTCGCGATCACCACGGCCCGCCAGCCTTCCTCCGGCGGCACCACGACGAGCCCGGCGCAGTCGGCCAGCCAGGCGCGGACCTGCCATGCACCGTGCACCTGCCAGATGTTCGGGTGCAGCACGGCCGCGACCCGGTGCTCTCGCAGGAGTTCTCGGTACAGCGCCGGTCCGCTGCCGAACGTCGACGACGGCGACCACGTCGAGCTGACCGTCACGAGCGTCTCGTCCTCGCCGATGCCTGCGGCCGCCCGGTACTGCGCGCGGAACGGCTGTGAGGCCCGCATCCGGTCCAGACAGAGGTCGCCCGCCACGACCGCGTGCGGCACGGCCTCCGGGCAGGCGTCGGCCAGCAACAGGAGTTCGTCGTCGTGTGCCAGGACGATCGCGGCCGGCACGACCCGGCCCGCACGGGTCAGGGACGCGCGGTCGAGGCCGTGCCCGTGCAGCCGGCGGGACTTCGCGGCACTGGCGCCGTGCGGCAGGACGAGGACCGGGCCGTGCACCCGGTCGACGTCCTGGTGGCTGGCGGCGAGCACGAGGTCGAACCGGTGCCGCAGGGCGTGTTCCCACGGGATCAGCAACGCGCCCTGAGCGAGCACGAACTCCTCGGTGCCAGGCGGAGAACCGGCAGGCACCGCACACACGACCTGCACCCGGTGGTCGGCCTCCAGCAGCGTCAGCACGTCCATCAGCCGGGTGCCCGCGACCACGTGCGGCACGAGCACGAGCACCTGATGACAGTCCGGCACGGTCACCCGCCGTGCGGCACCCTGCCCGAACGGCTCCCACATCACGCGACCTCGACCGGTGCGCCGGAGGAGCAGTCGAAGACGGGCACGTCGTCACGCCGCACCGGCTCGTGCGCCGCGTGCCTGGTCATGATCAGCACGAGATCGGCGGGTGCCGTGGCGGGCTGGGACTGGAGCGTGGTTCCGTTGTCCAGCACCAGATTCGGCACGTACGGGTCGTGGTAGGCCACGTCCGCCTCGCCGGCCAGCTCGTTGAGCACCCGCACCGCGGCGGACTGCCGGACGTTGGCGGTGTCGGGTTTGTAGGTCACGCCGGCCACGAGCACCCGGCAGCGCCGCAGCGGTGGCAGGCCGCGAGCGGCGAGCGCCTCGCGGACCCGGTGCACGGTGTGCGCGGGCATCGCGTTGTTCACCGCGATCGCCGCGTCGACGACCGGGGAGTGCAGGCCGTGCCGGCGGGCGCTGGCCGTGAAGAACCCCGCCGACACGGGGATGCAGTCGCCGCCCGCGCCGGGGCCGGGCCGGTGCCGCAGGAATCCGTACGGTTTGCTGCCCGCGGCCTCCAGCACCTCGTCGACGTCGACCCGTTGCACCCGGCACAACGCGGCCAGCTCACAGGCGAGCGAGATGTTCACCATCCGGAAGGTGTTCTCGAAGATCTTCACGAGCTCGGCGGCGCGCGGCGAGCTGACGGGCACGACCTGGTCCGCGATCCGGCCGACGAACCGGACCGCGAGCTCGGTGCAGCGGGGCGTGTGGCCGGCGACGACGCGCGGTACGGCGTCCACCGAGACGTTGCCGGGGTCGGTGCGCACCGGCGAGTGCGCGAGGTGGAAGTCGAGGCCCGGGCACAGTCCGGACGTGGCGGCGAGGCGCGGCAGCACCACCTCGTCGACCGTGCCGGGCGCGCAGGTGCTCTGCACGATCACCAGCGCGCCCGGCCGCATCGCCCGTGCCACGTCGTCGGCTGCCTGAATCAGCAGTGACACGTCGAGCCTGCCGTGGTGGTCCGCGGGTGTCGGCACGCACAGGACGTAGACGCCCGCGTGCGGAATGCCTTCCGTGTTGTGCCGCAACTGGAGCCGGCCGCTCGTGAGCGCGACCCGCAGGTCGTGCTCGGCGACCGTGGTGAGCCCGCACCCCGGTCGCTGGTCGGTGATCTCCCGGACGCGTTCGGGGTTCGCGTCGATCCCGAGCACGGTCATGCCCGCGCGGACCGCGGCGACGGCGGTGGGGAGCCCGGTGAAGCCGAGCCCGATGACAACTGCGTCCACAACGCACCTCCTGATTGACGTTTTGTGGACACCAAGGTGCGGTGCGGGTCTGCTCGAATCGCTTTCCGGTCCGCACAAATGCGCTGAACGCGCAGGTGGAACGGGGTTGCACGGCTATCTCGGAAGGCGCTTTCCACGCCTCGTGGACTCCGCGCGTTTCATTGCGCTTTCCGGCTTCGAACTGACAACAACGCTGGAAAGTGCGGTTCACACGCGGCACACTGCTTGACGGGAGATGCGCCTGGCGAGGGGTGGCGCGGGTGGAGATCGCATTCGGGATTCTCGGCCGTACGCGGCTGCGGACGGCCGCGGGGTTCAGCGCGGACTGGGGGAAGCCGAAAGAACGCGCCGTGCTCGCGGTCCTGTTGTTGCACGCGAACAAGTCGTTGTCCGTGCGAACGATCGCGGAATGGGTGTGGGGCGATGAGCCTCCCGCGAATCCGTACGGGACCCTGCAGACCAACATCACGCGGATTCGCTCCGCGTTGCGGATGCACGGCCTGCCGGGTGTCATCTCCAACGAGGAACGCGCCTACAAACTGGAAGTCGACCGCTCGTTGATCGACTTCTTCGCATTCGACGAGCTGGTGTGGAAAGCGAAGTCCGCGGCGTACCAGCCGACGCCGGACCACGAGAAAGCCTGCGCGTTGTCGGAACAGGCGATCGCGCTGCTGAGCGACGAGCCGCTGGCCGACCTCGACAGCGACCTGGCCCACGACCGGCGCCGGGTGTTCCTGCGCGACCAGTACCTGATGGCCGCCAACGGGTTGCTGTACAGCCTGGGAAGGCTCGACCGCCACGAACAGATGCTGTGCCACCTCAACGAGATCCAGCCCGCGCACGACCTCGACGTGATGCTCGCCCGGCACCGGCTGATCGCCTTGTACGGGCTGCGCAAGCGGGTCGAGGCGGTGCGCTACTACCTCGACGTCCGGCGGCGGATCCGGACCGAGATCGCGGACGGCTCGGAGGAGGAACTGCACCGGTTCCACGAGGAGCTGCGCGTCCAGCACGCGAAACAGCTCGTGCCCGTGCCCGCCGGCCCGACTCCGCAGTACCTGCCGCACGACGCCGACACGTTCGTCGGGCAGCAGGACATGTTGGTACAGCTGAACAATCTGGTTCTCCCGCAGCCGCAGCCCAGGCTCGTCGCGCTGGACGGACCGCCGGGCGTCGGCAAGACGACGCTCGCGGTGCACTGGGCGTGGTCGGTGCGCTCCCGGTTCCCCGACGGCTACTGGTTCGCCGCGCTCGACGGCATGGCGGACGGCCCGCGCGTCGAGGTGGCCCAGGTGGTGAAGGACCTGCTGGCCGCGTTCGGCATCGCGGCCGACTCGATCCCGTCACTGGAAGCCCGCACGGCCAGGCTCCGCGAGTTGCTCGCCAACCGGCGGATGCTGGTGCTGCTGGACAACGTCGCGGACGCCGGCCACGTCCGGCCCCTGCTGCCCGTCCTGTCGAACTGCCTGGTCCTGATCACCAGCCGATCCCGCCTGAGCGAGCTGGCGGTGCACCATCACGGACGATGCCTTGCTGTTGATCCGTTGGGGCACAACGACATCATGACCTGGTTGACGAACAGGATCGGCGATCGCGCCCAGGCGGCACCGGTGGCACGGCTCGCCGAGCTGGCGGACGGCATGCCGCTCGCGATGCAGCTGATCGGCGAGCAGGTCGCGGCGCAGCCCCGGCGTTCGCTCGACGACTTCGTCCGGGTGCTGGTGCGCGACCGGGCGGTGCTGTCGCTGGGCAGCGGCTCGGCCGGCAGCATCCGTGCCGCGTTCGAGCTCTCCTACCAGAGCCTGACCGCCGCACAGGCGCACCTGTTCCGGTTGCTCGGCCTGCACCCGGTGCGCGAGGTCTCGCTCGACATCGTCGCCGCGCTGGCCGGTGCCGACCGTGAGGACGCCCGCGAACTCGTCGACTCGCTGGTGTGGACCAGGCTGGTCGAGGCAACGGACGATGATCGCTACCGACTGCACGATCTCCTGCGGGAGTACGCGGCGGAACGGGCCGAGCAGGACGAGGAACCTGCGGAACGTGCGGCGGCGGTGGGCCGGATGCTCGCCTGGTACACGCGCGCCGTGCACAACGCGGACCGTCATTTGTTCGGCTTTCGCAAAGAAGTACCGGCGCTGCCGATGCCGCCGGGCGTGTGTGAGCGTGACTTCGCCGATGACGACGATGTCGCGCGATGGTGTCTGCAGGAAGAGGCCGCGCTCGTCGCGGTGATCCAGTCCGTGGCTGATCCGGAGCACGCGTGGAGGCTCGCGAACGGGGTCGGCGAGCTGTTCTACCGCTACAGCCGCAACGACGCCCTGCTGGCGGTGATGCGGGCAGGTGCGGCGGCCGCGCGTGCGTGCGGGGATGTCGCCGTGCTGGTCGACACGTTGCTGAACCTCGGCTTCATCCACATGAAGGCGCGTCACGACCACGAGTCGGCTGACCGGTGTTTCCGGGAGGCGCGGGAGATCTTCGGCGACCGCGACGACCCCGAGACGCTCGCGGTGTTGCTGCGCAACGAGGCCGAATGTCTGCGTGGCGCGGAGACCGTGTCGACCGCGATCGCGACTTACCAGCGGGCCCTCGCAATCACCGGCAAAGACGACACCAGGGCGGGGATCCTGCACCGGCTGGGGGAGACCTGCCTGCGCGGCAACCGTTTCGACGAGGCCACGTCCTACCTGTACCAGGCGTTGCATCTGCGGGAACGGCTCGGAGACAGCCGCGGCCAGGGCGACAGCCTCCTGGCGCTGGCCCGGCTGGCGTTCGACCGCGGCCAGCCGCTGAGCGCGTTGAGCCACTGTCACCTCGCCATCGGAATGTTCCAGCAGGCGCGCAGGCCGGTCGGCGAGGCGTCGGTGCTGACGCTGCTCGGCGCGATCACCAGGGACAGCGGGGACCTGGTCGCGGCGAGGCACTACGCGTCCCGCGCGCTGGAGCTGTGCCAGGACACTGATCGCGAGGTCGAAGCGGTCGCGCTGGACCTGCTGGCGCAGATCGACTGGAAGACCGGCGAGCTGGACACCGCGGTGGAGCGCTGGCGGTCGGCCGCGGACGCGTTCCACGATCTCGGCGACCGGCGGGCTGACGGCATCGAGTCCCAGTTGGACGAAATCGCCGACTTCACGCAACCGTCGGTGCCCCAGACGCGTCTTCAATCCGAGACTGCCGAACGGCTGAGCGGTGAAATTCTCCCCTGACTCACCGGGTTGGAATAGCTGAATCACCCTTGTGGGTGTCATTCCGTCCGGTCCCGCGTACACGGAAAGTGGATTGATTCACCCCAAAGTGTCAGCGCGGTGTTGTCAATCCTGCACGCTTGGTCTGGACGGTGTTCCGTCGGGTTGACGGCTGATTGCTGAGCGTGGGGGCCGCTTGGAGGTGGTTCCAAGTGTCCTGAGAGGATCTGGCGTGGGCAGCCAGATCTGGTCTGTCAGACAGACTCCTCAGGAGAGGGCAACATTGTTTAAACGCTCAATGATCGCTGCAATGTTGATGTTCGGCCTACTTGGGGCCGCTGTCGCACTTGCGGCCCCAAGCGGGCAATCCGGCAACTACGCGGCCTCGGAGACCCCGCTCGGCACGGACTCGATGCACTTCGGCCGTATCGCCGTGTAGCGCGACCAGCTGAAGCAACACCTTTCAAGGCCCTGACCTGGACGCACCCAGGTCGGGGCCTTGACCGTACCGCGCAGTAGCTTGCTCGCGGTGGATTTCAGTGCCGGTTGGTTCCGTTGGTGGCGGTGAGTTGGACCACCTGTCGGGAGCCTTCGCCTCTGGTCGGTACAGTTTGATGAAGTGAAGCTGACCGTGCTGACCGTGGTCGTGGCGGCGTGCCTGACGGAGAGGCTGGCGCAGGTGTCCCAGAGATACCTGCTCGGGTTTCCGGACGCGTACGCCCGCGGCGTGTTCGGGTACGTGTTCCCGTGGCTGGCGAACTCGCCGTGGCTGGACCGCTTCTGTGCGCTCGTGATGCTGATCGGGCTTGTCGTGCTGAGGTCCGCGTTCACCGGCCGCGGGCGTCGGTGGTGGACCGCGGCGCTGGTGGTCCAGCTCTGGCACCACTTCGAGTACCTGTTGGTGTTCATCGGAACCGGTCCGAACGGCCCTGGCGGTACGCCCCTCCTCCACAACGCTGCAGCGTTCGCCCTCATGATGATCGCGGTGAGAAATCGTTAGTGGGCATAACGAAATCCTTGCCATGCCGTCTAGAATTCACGACTTCTGCGCCGATCGGGTGCATTGCGGGCACTACGACTTTCGGGTCGAATTGTTCGCTGCTAGCTTGATCGCGGGGAACGAATCATGGGGAACTGTCGGGTCGGTGGCGGCGAAGGCAGTCGGTCTGTCGGCCTGAGTGCGACATTCAAAGCCGAGGGGGATTCGCATGCCCATTCCGACCGAGCCCATTGGAAGTGTGCCCAGGCCGCCTGAACTGCTGTCGGGCCTGGCGGCGTTCGCGGCGGGGGAGATCACTCGCGCCGAGCTGGACGGCCTGGTCGAGCGGGCGACCGCGGACACGATCAGGCGGTTCGAGGATGCGGGATCGACCGTGGTCACCGATGGTGAACAGGCAAAACCGAGCTTCGTCACCTATCCGCTCGACGGCTTCGGGGGGCTGGCGCCGGATGGCCCGGTGATCCCGTTCGCCGACGGGCACACCCGGCAACTGCCGAGGCTCGTGCAGGGGCCATTCCGATATGCGACATTTGCGGACGAATACCTCCGTGCTGCGGTGAAGCACACGGCACGGCCGGTCAAACAGGCGGTCATCGCACCATCCGCATTGAGCCTGCTCTATCCGTCCGAGGAGCTGGGGGACTATCCGCGCGAGGCGTTTCTGAACGATCTCGTCGAGCAGAGCGAGCAGGACATCCGGCGATGCCTGGACGCGGGCGCGGCCAGTGTGCAGCTGGACTTCACCGAGGGCCGGCTGTCGTTGAAACTCGACCCGTCGAAGGGGTTGCTTCAGGATTTCGTCGCGCTGAACAACAGGGTGCTCGACCGCTTCACGGCGGACGAACGAGCCCGGATCGGGGTGCACACCTGCCCCGGCGGCGACTTCGACTCGACGCACAGCCTCGACGTGGACTACGCGGAACTGCTGCCAGGGCTGTTCGAAATGCGGGCGGGCCGATTCTACGTCCAGCTGGCGGGGGAAGCCGACCGCAGGCGCGTGCTGAAGGTCATCTCCGAGCACGCCCGTCCCGACCAGACGATCTTCATCGGGGTGATCGATCCGATCGACCCGAGGGTCGAGTCGGCGCAGGAGGTGCGGGACCGGGTGCTCGAGGCGAGCGAGTACCTCCCGGTCGAGCGGCTCGGTACCTGTGACGACTGCGGGTTTTCGCCGTTCGCGGACGACACGTCGACCTCGCGCGACACCGCGTTCCACAAGGTGGCGGCCCGCGTCGAGGGCACGGCGCTCGCGGCGGACGCGCTGGGGGTCTGACTTCCGGTTGAATCGCGCAAGTCCGAAATGGACGTGCGCGCGGTTCTTTCACGCCTCCGTAAACTATATGAAACGTTAGCGCGAGGCTAGGCCATTAGTGTGAAAGTGCCAGCGTTCATTGGCGTCACCTGCGGGTTCTGGTAGGTATTGAACCGCATTCGCTAATGGTTTTGATATTGAAACCGGGGGTGGGAAGTGTGGAGCGCCATGGCTCGGGCCCGCTGTCGGCCACTCGGCTCACGTCGGGTCTGCGGTTGCCGCTCAGCATGGCCGACTTCTCCCGCCGTGGCTTCCGCACGGACAGTCCGGAGCAACGCGCGATCCTCGAAGGACACGCACGGAACTTCCTCGCGGGGTTCAACCTCGCGGTGAGCCGGTGGCGGGACCCGCACGGCGCGTTGGCCACCATCCCCGACGAGGAACGCGGCTTCGCCTACGAGGGCGCCGGCATGTTCGCCGGTCTGCTCGACCTGGGCACGGCGGGGCGGGCACGGGCGCTGAGCCGGCTGCTCGCGGGACCGGGTGACGGTTACGCGCACCTGGTGCACGTCGGAGCTGGCTGGTTGTTCACCGTGGCAAGGGTTTCCGCTGTCGTGCGCCTGCCTCGCACACCGTTGTTGCGGTGGCTCGCGATCGACGGCTCCGGGTTCGGCGAGGCGTACTTCGGCGGGGTCCGCGCGTTGCTGCGGCGGGCACACCGCACGCCCTCACCTGTCTGGCAGGCAAGGCTCGCGGGCTGCGGCCGGGCGCTGTGGTTCATCGAGTCCGGGCGGCCGGACGGCGTCGCGGACGTCATCGGCCGCACACCGCCGGACGCGCGGCCTCATCTGTGGTGCGGTGCCGGGCTGGCGGCCGCCTACGCGGGGGCCGTCGACGACACCGGCCGGGAGCGGCTGGCGGAGCTGGCCGGCGAACACCGCACGCACCTGCTGCAGGGCGTGGTGTTCGCGGCGGGCGCCAGGGTCCGCGCGGGAATCGTGCCCGCGCACACCCGGTCGGCGTGTGCGCAACTGATCGGCGTGAGTGCGGAAGAAGCGGCCGGGTGGACCGACGAGACGTCGGCCGATCTCACCGCGACCAGCGACGTGCACGCCTATCTCGAGTGGAAAGCGCGGCTGCGCAACAGGATCGCGAGCCGCCTGTGAACTGACCACGCGCGGGGAGGGATTGTTATGGGGGGCGACGATGTCGGTATTCGTGCGTAAGGCAATTTCCGCATCAGTGGTAGTGCTGGTCTGTGCCGCTGTGGGCGTGATGGTCATCCGGCCCGGCCTCGGTGCGCAGGAGGCGGCCTCAACGGCGCAGCGCTACGGATTCACCGCGAGTTCGCTCAACAGGAGTCCACGCGACACCCGCAGCGAGCGGGCCGTCGCACCCGGCCTGCACGACATCCGCGGCTGGATCTCCTCAGTGGGCGCCGCGGTCGCGCTCGCCGATGTGCGCGGTCTCGGCCGCTCGGCGGACTTCTGCCTGGTCGACCCCCGTGACGACGCGGTCACCGTGGCCCCGGTGCCGGACGCGGGCGGCGAGCGGTACCCGCCGGTGGTGCTGCGTGCCGACGGCGTTCGCTTCGACGCCACGATGGCGCCGATGGGATGTGTGCCCGCCGATCTCGACGAGGACGGCGACGTCGACTTCATCGTCCACTACTGGGGCCGCTCTCCCTTGCTCTTCGTCAACACCGCGGGCGTGGGCACGCCGCGCCAGAACGGGTTTCGGGCAAGCGAGCTGATCGAGCCGATGCAGGTGTGGAACTCCGGCACGCTCAACGTGGGTGACATCGACGGTGACGGGCACCTCGACGTCCTCGTGGGCAACTACTTCCCGGACGGCGCACGGGTGCTCGACCCGTCGGCGGGCGACGAGACCAGGATGCAGATGCAGGACTCCATGTCGCTCGGCCGCAACGGCGGCACCAACCGGATCCTGCTCACCCGTCCCACCGGTACACCGGACGCGCTTCCGTCCATGGTGGACGCCAGCGTCGCGCTGTCCCGTGCCGCGGCCGGGTCGTGGACGCTCGCCACCGGGCTGCAGGACCTGACCGGCGACGGACTGCCGGAGATCTACCAGGCCAACGACTTCGGCCCCGACCAGCTGATGGTCAACCGGTCGACGCCGGGTTCGGTGCGGCTGGAGGAGGTCACCGGGGCGCGCGACATGGTCACCCCGAAGTCCGAGGTGCTCGGCCACGACTCCTTCAAGGGCATGGGGGTCACCTTCACCTATCCCACCGGGACCGGGCTGCCCACCATGGTCGTCAGCAACATCACCACCCCGTTCGGGTTGCACGAGAGCAACTTCGCGTTCGTGCCGGACGGCACCCCCGCCGACCTGCTCGACGGCCGCGTCCCGTTCCGGGACCGCAGCGAGGAACTGGGGCTGGCCAGGGCCGGCTGGTGCTGGGACGTCAAGGCGGCGGACTTCGACAACGACGGCGTCGACGAACTGATGCAGGCCAACGGGTTCCTGAAGGGCGAGGTCAACAGGTGGCCGCTGCTGCAGGAGCTCGCGATGGGCAACGACGAACTGCTGCACCACCCGGCCTGGTGGCCGAACTTCGGACCGGGCGACGACCTGTCGGGCAAGGAACCGAACAGGTTCTGGGTCCGCGCCGCCGACGGCCGCTACCACGATCTCGCCGAGCAGGCCGGGATCTCGTTCCCCGACAACACCAGGGGAATCGCGGTCGGTGACGTCAACGGCGACAACCGGGTCGACGTGCTCGTGGCCAACCAGTGGGAGGACTCGGTCCTGCTGCGCAACGACCGCGCCGGCGGACCTGCCGCCGACCTGAGGCTCGTCCGGCCGGGCGCCGCGGGCGGCAAGGACACACCGGCGATCGGGGCGGAGGTCGAGGTCCGGCTCGACGGGCGTCCGCAGAAGGGCCAGCTCTACCCGGCGAACGGCCACACCGGTGTCTCCGCGCACGAGTTGCACTTCGCACTGCCCGGTGGTGGGAGCGCGGCCGCCACCGTCACGTGGCGGGACGGTTCCGGTCAGCACCGCGCGGATCTCCGGATCCGGCCCGGCCACCAGACTGTCCAACTCCGACCCGATGGAACGGCGGTAGTCCGATGACCGCGACCGCGACGCGTGTCGACAGCCCCGACGTCCCCGGCGCGGTGGTCACCGCGCCACCGAAGCCCTCACTGTCGGCCGACGAGCGTCGCGTCAAGGCGCTCACCCGGTTCGCCATCTCGATCAGCGTGTTCAACATCGTCGGCCACCTGCTGCTCGGTTTCGAGCAGGCGCCGATCACCCCGATCGTCGCCGTGCTCACCAGCTACGCGGCCGCGCTGGCCTTCGAGGCGCTCGACGCCTGGGCGACCGGGCGCACCGCGGCGTTCCGCAAGGGCCGGCGGGAGTTCGTGATCTTCCTGCTGCCCGCGCACATCACCGGGCTGGCGTGCGGAATGCTCATGTGGGCCAACGCCTCGCTGTGGCCCTACATCTTCGCGATCGTGCTCGCCAACGGCACGAAGTACCTGGTCCGGTTGCGCGTCAAGGGAAAGCTGCGGCACGTGCTGAACCCGTCGAACGCGGGGATCAGCATCGTGCTCGTCCTGTTCCCGTGGGTCGGCATCGCGCCGCCCTACCACTTCACCAGTTTCACCATCGGCACGCTCGACTGGCTGCTGCCGCTGGGGATCCTGATGGCGGGCACGATGATCAACGCGGGTCTCACCGGCAAGATGCCGCTCATCGCGGCCTGGGTCGCCGGGTTCGCGGGACAGGCCGTCCTGCGGTCGGTGCTGCTCGACCACTCGCTGCTCGCGGCCCTGGTCCCGATGACAGGACTCGCGTTCATCCTCTTCACCAACTACATGATCACCGATCCGGGTACGACGCCGGTGCACTGGCGCAACCAGGTCGTGTTCGGCCTGACCACGGCCGCGGTGTACGGGCTGCTGGTCGTCTCGGGTGTGTCGTTCGGACTGTTCTTCGCACTCGTGATCACGTGCCTGCTGCGGGGGCTGGTGCTGGTCGCGGCGCCGCGGGTGAAGGCGTGGCGGGGATCTGAGTCATGACCGGCGGGACACCGCCGGCGATCGCGATCGTCGGCATCGCCTGTCACTACCCGGACGCCGCGAGCGGTAGTGAGCTCTGGGAGACGGTGCTCGGTCGCAGGCGGGCTTTTCGCCTGCTGCCCGCACAGCGACTCGCCGAGGCCTACCAGGGCACCGGAGCTGACCAGACGTACGTGACGCACGCCGGGCTGCTGCGGGACTGGACCTTCGACCGCGAGCGGTTCGGCGTACCCGGCAGGCTCTTCCGCACCGTGGACCAGACGCACTGGCTGGCATTGCAGACGTGCGGCGAGGCACTGGCCGACGCGGGCTTTCCCGACAGCGCCGGACTGGACCGCGACCGCGTCGGCGTGGTGCTCGGCAACTCGCTGACCGGTGAGTTCTCCCGCGCGTCGCAGCTGCGGCTGCGGTGGCCGTTCATCGGGCACGCGGCCAGAACGGCACTCGCCCGCGCGGACGTGCCGGCCGAGCAGGCGGCGAAAGCGCTGGAGGAACTGGAAAGCCTGATCCGCGCGCCGTTTCCCGAACCCGGTGACGAGTCGCTCGCGGGCGCGTTGTCGAACACGATCGCGGGCAGGGTCTGCAACCACTTCGACTTCCACGGCACCGGGTACACAGTGGACGGTGCCTGCGCGTCGAGTCTGCTGGCGGTGATGACGGCGTGCCGGGCGCTGGGCTCCGGCGAGCTCGACTTCGCCCTCGCCGGTGGCGTCGACCTCAGCCTGGACCCGTTCGAGCTGGTCGGGTTCGCCCGCATGCGCGCACTGGCCGAAGGCGGCGAGATGCGGGTCTACGACGCCGAACCCACCGGTTTCCTGCCGGGGGAGGGCTGCGGTGTCATCGCGTTGATGCGGGCGGAGGACGCGCGTGAGGCGGGCCTGCGCACCTACGCGGTGGTCTCCGGCTGGGGCATGTCGTCGGACGGTTCGGGTGGTCTCACGCGCCCGGAGGAGAGCGGGCAGGCACGGGCCCTGCGCAGGGCGTACGAGATGGCGCGCGTGGACCCGTGCTCGGTCGGGCTCGTCGAGGGTCATGGCACCGGCACACCGGTCGGCGATCGGGTGGAGCTCGCCACGCTGAACCTCGTGCGCGCGGGCGCGCCGCGGCGGGCCGTGCTCGGCTCGGTGAAGGCGAACATCGGGCACACCAAAGCCGCGGCGGGTGCCGCCGGGTTGATCAAGGCGGCGCTCGCCGTGCACCACGGTGTACTCCCTCCCGCGACGGGCTGCCGTGAACCCCACGAGCTGCTCACCGGGCCCGACAGCACGCTGCGCCTGCTCTCCGCGCCGGAACCGTGGCAGTCGCCCGCGCCGGTCGCCGCCGTGTCCTCGATGGGCTTCGGCGGGATCAACGCGCACGTCGTGCTGACCGGTGCAGGTGCGGGGCGGTCGGCGGTGCCGGAGCCGATGCTGAGGTGGGGCAGGCCACTGCCCCGGTACGAGATCGTGCTGCTCACCGGGCCCGATCGCGGCGGCGTCGCCCAGCGGTTGGACGCGCTCGCCGGTACCGCCGCGTCGCTGAGCGCGGCCGAGCTGCACGACCTCGCGGCCACCGAGTACAAGTCCTTCCAGCCCAACGCGGCGGTGCGGTGCGCGCTCGTGGCCGAGACCCCGGAGCACCTCGCCCGCGCCGCGGCGAGAGCGAGCGCCCGGATCAGCGCGTGGTCCGGCGAACTGGTGGTGAACACCGCGGACGGGTTCGTGCTGGGCGGCAGGGGCCGGTGCCGCGTCGGGCTGTTGTTCCCCGGCCAGGCCGCACCTGTCCGCGCCAGGCTCGACGACGGGGTCAGCGCGCCCGATCTGCCCAAGAATCTGCCCGTCGACGACTGCACCGTCTCGACCGAGGTCGCCCAGCCCGCGATCGTCCGGCAGTCACTGGCCGCGCTGGACTGGCTCGCCGGCATCGGCTGCCGCCCGGTGGCGGCGGCGGGACACAGCCTGGGCGAGATCTCCGCACTGGTGTGGGCGGGCGCGCTGACACCGGAGGACGGCCTGCGGCTCGCGGTCGATCGCGGCCGGATCATGGCCGAGCACGGCCGGTCGGGCACCGGGATGGCGAGCATCGGTCTACCGGCGGACGGGGTGGCCGCACTGCTGGCGGGCAGCGGCGTGACGGTGGCCGGCTACAACGCCCCGGACCAGACCACGATCGCCGGCGACATGGGCGAACTGCGGCAGGTGCTCGCCCGCGTGAACGGTGCGCGCGCGACCGAACTCCCGGTGTCGCACGCGTTCCACAGCTCCGCGATGGCGCCTGCCGCCGAACCGCTGGCCGCTGTGCTGCGCGGGACCGCGTTCTCGACGCCGAGACAACGAGTCTTTTCGACCGTGACCGGCAGTCTGCTCGACGGCGCCGACGGTGGCGGCCTGCGCGACCTGCTGGTCCGGCAGCTCACCGCACCGGTGCGGTTCACCGAGGCGATGGTCTCGCTCACGGCGGAGTGCGACCTGCTCGTCGAGGCGGGACCGGGCACCACGCTCGCCTCGCTGGTGCGGGACTTTCCCGTGGTGTCGCTGGACAGCGGCGGTTCCGGTCGCGGCCGCGCCATGACCACCGCCGCGCTCGCCGCCGTGTCGGTGTGCGACCTCGGGCACTGGTTCGGTGACCGCGCCCATCGCGACCTGGTGGCGGGGACACCGATCACCCTGCTCGCCAACCCGTGCGAGGTGGTGGGCGAGGTCGTGGAGACGGCGGAGGACGCCGAGCCGGACGCGGTGGACAGCGACCCGCTCGCCGTGCTGCGCCACCACCTGAGCAGGACGCTGGAGCTGCCGGTCGGCGGCATCCGGCCGGACCGCACGCTGCTCGGCGACCTGCACCTGAACTCGTTGCAGGTCATGCAGATCCTCGCCGAGGTGGCCGCACTGCTCGGCAAACGGGTACCGGTGATGCCGCCGACGCTCGGCGAGGCGACGGTCGCGGACGTCGCCGAACTGCTCGGCGCCCAGCCCTCCGACGACGGTTCCGAACGCGCGGTGCTGGGTGTCCGGCCGTGGACGCGGGCTTTCCGACACACCTGGATCCCCTGGCAGCCGCGACCCGCTCGCCCTGACGTGCTCTGGAAGGTCGACGCCCCGGACGGCCACTGGTTGCACACCGTCGCGGAGTCCACAGTGGACGAGCCGGTCCGCACCGGTCTGGCCGTCTGGATCAACGCCGGCGA
Organism: Lentzea miocenica; assembly: GCF_033949945.1. Lineage (NCBI taxonomy): Bacteria > Bacillati > Actinomycetota > Actinomycetes > Pseudonocardiales > Pseudonocardiaceae > Lentzea > Lentzea miocenica. Next base: position 12,167 of record NZ_JAXAVW010000055.1, on the reverse strand, counting down.
CCCGGTCACCCGGATCGCCGCGGTCGTGCGGGCGCTCGGTGAGCGCCGGCCGGACGTCGTGCTCGTGCTGCACGACGGGCATCCGGCCGCCGACGCGGTCGCCCGCAGCGCCGAGGCGGAGCTGGGGTGCGTGGCCACCTCGGTGCGCTTGCCCGTGAGAGCCGCGTCCGTCGACCTGGGCCTCGCCGAGGCAGGAGTGCGGCTGCGGGTGCACCCCTCCGGCGACGTCGAGAGGCTGGCCACGTCCGTGCTGCCCGCGGGTGAGCGGGACGAGGTGCCGTTGCGGCCCGGCGACGTCTGCCTGGTGACCGGAGGCTCCGACGGCATCACCGCACGGTGCGCCGAGGCGCTGGCCCTGCGCACCGGATGCCTGCTCGTCCTGCTCGGCCGTTCGGCGGCCGACGCGCCGCGAGTCCGCAAAGGACTGTCCGAAATCGACCCGTCCGTGGTGGCGCACTACGTCCAGTGCGATGTCACCGATCCGCGAGACGTGCGGCGCGCGGTGGAGCTGGCCGGCGCGCACGGACCCGTCCGTGGACTCCTGCACGGCGCCGGTGTCAACGAGCCGCGGCAGCTGGGCGAGGTCGTCACCGAGTCGATGACGGCGACCCTGGCCCCGAAGGTGGACGGGCTGCGCCACCTGCTCGACGAGGTGGGGGACGAGCTCACGCTGCTGGTCGGATTCGGTTCGATCATCGGCCGGTTCGGTCTCACCGGCCAGTCCGAGTACTGCGTGGCCAACGACTGGATGCGGGCGGAGCTGACCGGCTGGGCCGCCCGGCACCCCTCGTGCCGCAGCCGGGTGCTCGAGTGGTCGGTCTGGTCGGGCACTGGCATGGGCGAGCGGATGGGCGTGCTCGGTGCCCTGCGTGATCGCGGGATCGTGCCGATCGAGCCCGCCTCCGGAGTCGAGGCGATGATCGACGTCCTCACCCGGTCGGCCGCGCCGGTCACCCTGCTGATGACCGGGCGGTTCCCGGCGGATCCGAAGGTGTTCGCGGACGCGCCGCCCGCGCCGCCGCTGCGGTTCTCCTCCGACGTGCTGGTCCACGTGCCCGGTGTGGAGACCGTGGTGGAGCCGGTGATCTCCACCGGCGCCGACCTCTACCTCGACGACCACCGCGTCGACGGCGTGCCGGTGTTCCCCGCGGTCGCGGGCCTTGAGGCGATGGCGCAGACCGCCGCGCTGCTGGGCGGGCCACGAGAGCGGTGGAGCTTCGCGGACGTCGACCTGGCCAGCCCGATCGTCGTGGACGGGCACGACAGCCGCGCGCTGCGAGTGGCGGGACTCGCGGGCGACCAGGACGTCGACGTCGTGGTGAGCGACGACGCGGACGGCTACACCACGGCCCGGTTCCGTGCCGTCGTGTGCCCGGCGCCGGCGGAACCCGCCAGGGCTGTCGTCACGACCGGACCACCGCCTGATGAGGGCCCGCATCCCTTCTACGGTCCGCTCTTCTTCCACAGCGGGCGCCTGCGCGGCCTGATCGGCTACGAGCTGCTGACCGCGTTCGAGGTGCGCGCGTGGGTGCGCGGCGGTGACGAGCGGTGGTTCTCGCAGTTCCAGAGCTCGCGGTTGTTGCTGGGCGACCTCGGCGCACACGACGCCACGATCCACGTGCTGCTGGCCTGCCTGCCGCATCGGCGGGCGTTGCCCGTCCACGTCGAGCGGGTCACCGTGTGGCGCAGGCCGGCCGGCGCACTCCTGGTCTCGGCGCGCGAACGCGAGCACAGCGCCGACGAGTACGTGTTCGACGTACGACTGTCCGATGAGGACGGTCTCGCCGTGGCGCAGTGGGACGGGCTGAGACTGCGTGCGATTGGTCCGCGGGTGTGGGAGGACCCGCTGCCGGTGGAGCTGATCGGTCCGCTGCTCGGGCGAAGGCTCGTCGAATGCGGTCTCGCCGGACCGCTCGACGTGACGACCAGCGCGGCCGGCGTGACCGCCGAGGGGCAGGGACTGATCGGGTACGCCTGGGACCGCGTCACGGACGAGGTCTCCGCGGACCGGCTCGCGCTCGCGATAGCCGAGAAGGTGGGAGAGCCCGAGTCGACGGCGGCCACCAGGGTCCGGTGCGCCCGGCGCGCGCTGGGCGACGCGGGCGCGCACACCTTGGCGATCGAGGAGGTCACCGACGACGGACTCGTGGTGCTGGGCACTCCGGACGCGCGGGTGACGACCTACGCCGGACCGCTCGTCATCGCGCTGGCACTGCGACCGGGAGGATGACCATGCGGGCGTACCGCTGGAACCACGTCGTGACGTTCGACGAGACGAACCTGGTCGGCAACGTCTACTTCACGAACTTCCTGCGCTGGCAGGGACACTGCCGCGAGATGTTCCTCGCCGAGTTCGCGCCCGGCGTGCTGGCGGAGATCGGCACCGGTGCTCTCGCGCTCGCGACCGTGGCGTGCGACATGGAGTACTACGCCGAGTGCTTCGCCTTCGACCGCGTCGAGGTCGCGATGACCCTGCGCGAACGCCGGGGCAGCAGGGTGCGGATGGACTTCGACTTCCTGCGTGAGGGCACCCGCGTGGCCAAGGGCAGCCAGACCGTTGCCTGCCTGCGCCGGACAGAGACCGGAACCGAGCCCGTCGACGTTCCACCCGAGCTGGCCGACGCGCTCGCACCGTACGAGATCGGAAGGAGCACGGCGTGGTGAGCACACGGGTCGACGAGTTGAACAGCGAGCGGCACCGGTTCGCGCTGGGGATCTTCATGGCGGTGGTGGTGGCGCACTGGGCCGAACACCTGGCTCAGGCCGTGCAGATCTACGTGCTGGGCATTCCGCGTCCCGCCGCGGGCGGCGTGCTGGGCAGCGTGCTGCCGTGGCTGGTGCACTCCGAGGCGTTGCACTACGGGTACGCGCTGGTGATGCTGATCGGCCTCGTCGCGCTGCGACCGGGATTCGTCGGCCGGGCGCGCACGTGGTGGACGGCGGCGCTGGTGATCCAGGTGTGGCACCACTTCGAGCACCTGCTGCTGCTGGGGCAGGTCGTCGCCGGCGCGAACCTGGCAGGGCGTCCCGTGCCCACCAGCGTGCTGCAGCTCGCGGTGCCCCGCGTCGAGCTGCACCTCTTCTACAACGCGGTCGTGTTCGCGCCGATGGTCGTGGCCATGATCCTGCATCGCAAGCCGTCCGCGGACGAACGTGCTCTCACCCGTTGCCAGTGCGCACGTCCGGTGCTCGTCTGAGATCAGTGGGGGATCAGATGACCGTTCTGGAGAACAAGACAGCCGGACCGCTCGGCACGGGACCTTTTCCGGAGCACAGGAGGAGAGTGGTCGCTCTCTCCGTCCTTTGTGGATTTCTGCTCACCGTGGTGTGGTCGGCTTCGTTCGTCGACAGGGTGATCGGCGACAACGTCGCGAACACGTTGCTCGGTCACGACGCCAAGGCCACGCCCATCACCGGGGTGCTGGCGGGCATCGTGTTCGCGTTCGTCTCCGGGCTCGCGGGTTCCCTGACCGCCTGCAACGTCGCGGTCTTCGGCGCGGTGGGCCCGTTGATCCGCGAGCGGCCCGCCACCGTCCGTGAGACGTTCGCGCCACTCGGCTGGATCGCCGCCGGCATGATCTCGGTGTCGGCCGTCTACGGCGCGGTCGTCGCCGTGGTCGGCACGCGCATGCCGCAGTTCTCCACCGCGGCGTCGACCGGCGGCCTGTCGCCGCGCAACATCCAGTCGATGATCGCGTTCGGCGTCGTCGGGCTCGGGTTCCTGTGGCTGGGCCTGATCGCGCTCGGCCTGCTGCGCAACCCGATGGCCCGCCATCCCCGTGTTCCGCTCGTGCTGATGGGTGCCCTGATCGGCGGACTGCTCGTCGGCAGGCCGTTCGCGTTGTTCCGCGTGCTGTTCCGAGACTCGGCGGAAAGCCACGACATCGCCTACAGCGTCGCGGCGTTCGTCCTGCAGTCGGTCGGCAACATCGTGGTGATGGCGCTGCTGTTCCTGGTGCTGGTGCACGGAACCAGGGGACGGTTGCAACGCTGGTTCGCCGCGAAGCCCGCACGGCTGTCGCTCGTCACCGGTGCCGGTCTGCTCATCGCCGGCACGTTCACCTTGCTGTACTGGGACGTCCGCGTGCTCGCACGGGCCGGCGTCCTGTGGTACCCGATGATCGGCTGGTGACCGGTCACCGGTCGGACCAGAGTCCCACGTGGTTGCCGTCGGGGTCGCGCACGATCGCGCAGTACCCGTGGCTGCCACCGATGTTCATCCGCGGCCGGTGGAGCGATCCACCGGCCGCCAGCGCGCGCCCGACCGCGGCGTCGATGTCGTCGGTGAACAGGTAGAGGATGCTCGACTCCCGTCCCACGTCGTTCGGTGAGCCGCTGCGGGCGAGACCGCCGCCCGCCGGTTCACCGGAGGCGGTGGTGATCACGAGGTAGTCGCCCAGGCTGTCGTCCGCGTCGCCGAGCGGGCTGAACGTCCAGCCGAACAGCGCGTGGTAGAACTCCGCCGCCTTCTCCGTGTCACCGACGTGGATCTCGAACCAAGCGAGCTTGCCGGTCATGGGTCCTCCGCGTGGGGCGCCGGTGTGATGCCGCTTGAAATGGTATAGCTTTTTCAAGTAACCTGCGTCAAGCTGTGCTCCGACTCCTGGAGACCGTGATGACACAGGTCGACGTTCCCACCGCCGGGTTCGACCCGTCCCACGTGGACGTGCGGCGCGATCCCTATCCCCACTACCACTGGTTGCTGCGCAACGATCCGGTGCACCGGGGCGCCAACGGGATCTGGTTCGTGACCCGGTACGCCGACGTGCGGGCCGTGCTCGGCGACGAGCGGTTCGCACGGGCGGGCATCCGGGACTTCTGGGCGTCGATCGTCGGCACAGGACCGCTGAGCGGCATTCTCACCAGCACGGTGCTGTTCCAGGACGAACCCGAGCACACCCGGTTGCGGTCGCTCATCGCGGGCGCGTTCGGGCCACGCGCGGTGCGCGACCTGGAGCAGCGGATCGACAGCATCGTGGCGGACCTGCTGACACCCGCCCTCGCCCGCGGCCGGATGGACGTGATCGACGACTTCGCCTACCCGCTGGCGTTGACCGTGATCTCCTCGATCCTCGGTCTGCCGCAAGAAGATCTCGCGCGGATCCGGGCCTGGTCGCTCGCGATCGGCCCGACGCTCGACCTCGTCGCGTCACCGGAGGAGATCGCACTCGGGCAGACCGCGATGGCCGAGATCACCGAGTACCTGACCGGCCGCACCGATGGCCTGCTCGGCGAGCTCGCCCCGGTGCTGTCCCACGAGGAGATCGTCAGCATGGGCGTCACGCTGATCTTCGCGGGCCACGAGACGGTCACCAACCAGATCGGCAACGGGGTGCTCGCGCTGGTGCGCGAGCCCGGTCAGCTGGCGCTGCTGCGGGAACGTCCCGGACTTCTGCCTGGTGCCGTCGAGGAAGTGCTGCGGTACGACTCTGCGGTCCAGGCCAACAGCAGGCAGCTGACGGACGACGTCGAACTCGGCGGCAGGACGCTGCGGCGAGGCGAGTTCGCCGTGGCGGTGCTCGGCGCCGCCAACCGGGATCCCGCGCAGTTCGCCGACCCCGACCGGTTCGACGTCACCAGAACCGGCGTCCGGCCGATGTCGTTCGGCAGCGGGATCCGGCACTGCGTCGGCGCCGTGCTGGCGCGCATCGAGCTCCTGGCCGCGTTGCGCGCGCTGGTGCGGCTGCCCGGCCTGGAGCTCGCCTGCTCGCCGGACGACCTCGTGTACCACCGCAGCACCATGTTCCGCGGTGTGCTCTCGCTTCCGGTCACCTTCACCGCGGGCACCTGACCGGCACCGAAGGGAGTGCACCATGACCGCAGAAGCCGTACGGGCGCGGCCCGACCGCTCGGATCCGCTGATCGTGCCGAACAGCCAGCACCACGTCGGTCTGAGCATCCGGGGCGAGCTCACCGTGCTGTTCTCCGACGGCGAGTCGCTGAGCTGTGCCGACGTGCAGGGGCTGAGCGCCGTGCGCAGCTCGCAGGAGATCACCACGCTGCCGGACGGCCGGCCGCGCATCGTCGTGACGCGCCTGATGACCCACTTCCACTCCAACGAGACCGGTCTGCTCATCCAGCAGAACCCGAGCAGGCCCAACGTCGGCACGCTGACCGGCCTGAAGCCCGGCGGCGCGGAGGCCCTCCTTCCCGCGGACGTCGAGTTCCAGCAGTACCTGATCCTCAGCCTGCGCGGCAGGCTCTACGTCAACCTCGACCCGCTGGTCATGACGGCCACCGCGATCACCACGTTCCCGCCGGTCGGCACGACGTTCCTGTCGCAGACGCCCACCACGTTCTACGACGTCGAAGACCTCGACGGCGGCATCGGCGCCCAGACGGCGGGCACCGCGAAGCCCAGGCTCGCGCTGGCGTCGGCGACGCAGTGCGGCAGCCACGTCACCCACGAGATCGACATGCCCGACCGGTGACGGCGGGTGCGGTCCTCCGCGCCCTGCGGATCATCGCGGTGCTGGCGGGCGCGGTGCTGAGGCTCGCGCTGACCCGCAGCCGGGCGGACACGATCGCGTCCACGATGCCCAGGCTCGGCCCGACGTTCCTCAAAGCCGCCCAGCTGCTGAGCACGAGGGTCGACCTGCTGCCCGCGGCCGTGTGCCGCGGGCTTGCCCACGTCCACGACGACCTGCCACCGATCCCGGTCGCCGCGGTGCTGCCCAGGCTGCCGCGCGCGTTGCTGGACAGCGTCGACGGGGACATCGTGCCCGCCGCCGCGGGCAGCATCGCGTGCGTCTACCGCGCGAAGCTCGTTGACGGGCGGGTCGTGGCGATCAAGGTGCGTCGTCCCGGCGTGGCCGTGGTGATCGCCCGCGATCTCGTGCTGGTCACCGCTCTCGCGCGGCTCGCGGAGCGGTTCCGGCTGCTGGGCGGCATGCCGGTGGTCGCGGTCGTCGCGGAACTCGGCGCGGCGATCCGGCAGCAGCTCGACTTCGTCGCCGAGGTCGTCGCGCTGCGTGCTCTTCGCACCAACCTCGGCGCGATGCCGGACGTGTGCGTGCCGGAAGTGTTCGGCGAGCACTGCACCGCCGACGTGATCGTCATGGAGCACCTGCCGCTGCCGCGCGGCCGCACGGGTGGCGACGCCGCGCGGCAGGCGACCGTCGCCGCACTCCGCGCGGTCTACCAAATGCTGTTCCTGGACGGCTTCGTGCACTGCGACCTGCATCCGGGCAACCTGTACGCGCTGCCCGACGGCCGGGCCGTGATCGTCGACGCAGGCTTCTGCCGCCGCCTCACCGACTCCGCGCGGCACGCGTTCGCCACGTTCTTCTACCGGATGAGCCGGGGCGACGGCGCGGCCTGCGCCGACGTCGTGCTGGCAACGGCCCGCGCGAGTGCGTCCGCCGACCCGGAAGGCTTCCGCGCCAGGATGATCCGGCTGATCGACGGTGGCACCAGGGGAGCGGTCGGCGAGTTCGAGCTCGTGCCGTTCGCCGTCGAGCTGTTCGCGATGCAGCGCGAGCACGGCTTCTCCGCCGACCCGGAGTTCGTCTTCCCCGTGCTGTCCCTGATCGTTCTCGAGGGCACCCTGCGGCAGACCTGTCCCGAGGTGGACTTCCAGCTGGAGGCCCTGCCGTTCGTGCTGCGGGGGCTGATGACCTGACCGGTTGTTATCCTTGCGCGCAGTTATCGGACGTGGTGCGGCGAGGGGTGACGGTGGTCGGCAAACGGGACTACGGCCAGTTCTGCGGGCTGGCTGCCGGGCTCAACGTCATCGGCGAACGGTGGACGCTGCTGATAGTCCGGGAAATGCTGATCAGTCCCGTCCGGTTCAACGAGCTGATCGACAACCTGCCGGGCATCGGCCCGAACCTGCTGTCGGACCGCCTGCGATCGCTGACCGAACATGGAGTGATCGAGCACGTACCGGTCCCCGGCGACGGCAGGGGCAAGCTGTACCAGCTGACCGAGGCCGGCCGCGAGCTGCGCGCGCCGCTGCTCCAACTCGCGCGCTGGGGCATGTCGTTCCTCGGTGAGAACGACAGCGACGGCGTCGTGCGCGCCGAATGGGGATTCCTCGCCGTGCAGGCGATGATCAACGAGGACGCGATCCCCGACGTCGACGAGGTCTACGAGTTCCGCGTAGGCGACCACACGTTCGCCGTCGAGGTGAAGAGCGGGCAGGTCGCCTTCACGCGGGGCGGTTCAGCCGATCCCGACCTCGTCATCACCAGCGATCCCGACACGTTCGTGCGCATCGGCGCCAGGCTCACCACCCCGTTCGCGGCGATCGCCACGGGCGACGTCAAGATCGAGGGCGACGTCGAGGCCATCCACCGGTGCACGCACATGCTGGGCCTCACCTGATCCGCACCGGCCGGCCGCGAGCGCGGCGAGGTAGGTCGTTTCGTCGTGAGTCCGCGCCATCGATACCTCCTCCGTGGTTTCACTCGCCGCCCAGCGGTCCGCTGATCGGCGTGACGGTGCCGCCCGGCAGCCAGGAGACCCCGTGGTGGTGCGGCTGGCCTGCCGGCGCCGACAACGTGCTGGCGGCGTGCAGCCGGAACTCCGTGCCCGCGGTGCCGCCGCCGGCCGCGAGCCAGGCTCGGTAGCCGGCTGAGCTGGGTGCCTCGTCCGGTGCGGCGGCGGCCAGCGCGGTGAGGTAGCGCAGGGACGACTCGCCGGACGGTGGGAAGGCCAGTGGGATGACCTGGCCGGCGGGCGGCGTGAGCAGGGCCGGGGTGAGCAGCCAGGGTGCCAGGTAGGTCCCCTGTGCGCGCAGGGTTCCCCGTGCGACGGCGTCGATGATGGTGGCGGCTTGCGCCCAGCCGGCCACGACCACGACCGGGCTGGCGGGGTTGGCCGGGCTGGCGGGGTCGGCTGGGCTGGCGGGGTCGGCTGGGCTGGCGGAGTCGGCAGGGCTCGTGGGGTCGGCAGGGCTGGTTGGTTCGGCTGGGCTGGCGGGTTCGGCCAGGCTGGTGACCTGGATGCCGCGAGCGCCGGCCTCGGCCCGGACCACCCGCTCTGCGGCCGTCGAGCGGGCCGAACCGTCGCCGGCGAGCGTGATCACCTGATGGTTGCGGCCGCCGAGAAACCCGACCACACCGCGCAACGCGATCGCGTCCTGTTCGGACAGTGCGTCCGCGGGACACGTGGCGATGGTCTGCGCGGCCAGGTGGGCGCCGATCATCGCGCCGGCGCACTCGGGGCCGTCGGACCCGGTGAGGTCCGGCGCGGGCGCGGCGGAACCGGTGTCGACCTGGACCTCGGTTCCGCCCAGCGACAACGAGGAACGGCCCTCCGGCAGCTGCACCACCGCCCAGCCGCCGGTGGTGCCGGGCCGCGCCGTCGCGGTGACGTGCCCCGGCTCGACCACGACGCCGGGCCGCGCGACGTGCACGAGGTTGGGCCCCGGCCGGTGCGGCACGACCAGTCCCGCGCCGGCCAGCACGGGGACACCAGGTTTCGGACCGGCCGATCCGGCCGTGATCGTCGCCTGGGCCACGCCGCCGGTCAACGCGACCGCGAGCACCGCAGCCGACACCTTCAGCAGCCGGCTTTCGCTGCGGCACAACGGATACCAGGCGAGCGCGACCAGGGCGCACGCGATCGTCGTCTGCAACAGCGCCTCGAGACGATCAGGTGTGATCGGTGCCAACCAGGACTGCTGGAAGCCCACGAGTGCGACGAACGCGCCGATCGAGAAGATCCACGGCGCGACCGCCTCCGCCAGCCTGCCCACCGGACGCACCAGTGCCAGCGGGACGAGCACGGACCCGGCCGCGAGCGCGGCCAGCAACCACGGACTGATGCCGCCGGGCAGCCGAAACGCCTGCCACAGCACGGTTCCCGCGGTGATCGTGGCCACCGCGCCCGCTGTCGCCCGTCCCGGCCGGGGGAGGAACGGGCGCAGCAGCGCGAACCCCGCGGCGACGGGGAAGAGCACCAGCACCACCGCCGCGAGCCCGCCGGACGACGCGGACTGTGGGCCGGGGTGGCCGTGCGCACCGGAGTCCGTGAGGAATGCGGCGGCGTCAGCGAAGGCGGGCATTGGCCACCTCGCGCTGCATCAGCACCGTCGCGAGCCCGTCGGCCGGTGTGGCCTGAGGGCTGGGCTGGTCGTGCGCACCCAGACCCGTGGCGAACTCGGCCACGTCAGCGAAGATCGGCATCGGTCACCTCGCACAGCATCAGCGTCGTCGCCGCGAGCCAGTCGGCCGGTGTGGCCTGCGAGCCTGGGTGGTCGTGCGCACCCAGGCCCGCGGCGACTGCCGCGTCAGTGAAGGTCGGCATCGGCCACCGCGAAGAGCACGCCGTGCGGCCGGGCGCCGCCGCGCTCGCCGTGTGGCCAGCGGGTTCGGTCGAAGTCGATGCAGCCGCGGCCGCCGAGGTCGTCGCGGAACGACGGGTCCGGGGTGAGCTCGCCCTTCGGGCTGACGTTGGTCATGCACACCTTGTGGTCGCCGTCGAATCCGGTGGGGGCGACGAAGTAGTTGCTGGTGGCGATCCGGGAGATCCTGGTGGTCTCGCGGAAGTGGCCGTCGCGGCCTCGGGTGAAGTTGTCCATCGCCGCCCAGTGCGGGCCGCCACTCGTGCTGTCGGCCATCGGCTCTGCGTCGGCGAGTCGTGGGCAGTCGGCCTCGCGGCCGCCGCCGGTGACCTCTGCGGGCTCGTCGATCGAGCACTGTGGTGCGGCGCCGGACGCTAGCAGCGCCTTGATGTCTAGGACGTACAACATGCCTGTTTCGGCGGCGCCGGGTGGTGAGTTCCAGCCGCCCTTCATGACCACGTGGTAGAGGAAGCGGTCGTCCGGGCTCACCGCCAGCCACGCGCCCGCGTCGGATCCGCTGGTCGGCGTGTTCTGCGGGAAGAGGGACTTGAAGGCGGTGCCGTCGTCGAACACCTCGCGCCACACGGGCTGGGCGGCGGTGATGTCCGGGGTGTAGTAGACGGCGCCGTTCATGGTCGACGCGAACGCTCCCCGGTGGCGTGCCTGGTTCGTGAGCGCGACCTCCATGACCGCGAACGGCTCGTCGGAACGCGCGTCCGGTTCGGGGCGCGGTCCGTCCGGCAGGTGGGTCACCGACGTCAGGCGTGGCGCGGAGCGGTCGGAGATGTCGAAGAAACGCACTGTGTCGCGGGCGATCAGGCCGTCCGGCGGTGGTGATCCGGTCAGCAGGTTGCGGGCCTCGAACACGTCCGCGGACACCATTCGGCCGAGGTCCTCGCGCACTCCGATGCCGTGCGGGTTCGCGCACGTCGGCTGCGGCAGCGCCGGGACGTTGTGGCACGTGGCGGCTTCCGGGGTCGGCAGTGCGGCGGGAATCTCCCTGAGCACCCGGCCCTGCGCGTCGATGTGCACCACCTCGCCCGGTGAGCCGGCGAAACCGTTGCCGTCGCGGACTTCGCCGTTGGTGTAGCGGCACGGTCCGGCCACGTCGGGGCCGCCCATGTACGAGACGTACGCGGTGCCGTCCTTCAGCACGGAGAAGGCGTCCGGCGCCGAGCCGCACGGGGTGTCGGCGGCGAGGGTGATGCCGGACAGCGTCACCACTGGCAGCTTGGCGACGTCGAAGACGTAGACGATGTCGGAGAACAACCCGCCCGCGTAGACCTTGTCTCCCTTGTGCCACGTGTACTGCATGTGGTGCGGCTCGTTGGCGAAGGTCTGGTCGAGCGTCACGGTGTTGACGACCTTGCCGTAGGACGGCGATCCCTTCGTGGCGCCGACGACGGCGAGGAAGTCGGGATCCGGCCCGTTCTCGCCCGGTGCGGCGTCGCCCGCCCACACCAGCAGCCACTCGCCGCGGTCGCCGTGGCGGGCGGCCTCGGTGAGGTGGTTGGTGATGGTGTGCGTCGTGCCGTCGCTGGCACGTGCCTCGGATCGCACGGTGTGCACGGACGACGGCGTTCCCCCGTGTTCGGCCGCCGCCACACCGATGCCCGGGACGAGCAGCGCCACCGCGAGCAGGCTCGCTCTGCGCCGTCTGAGGATCTTCGCTGACCACGATGCCGACATGACGAACCCCCTGCGTGTCGGACCCTCCCTGAGTGCGCCAGACGATAGCTACTTGAAAATGAAGTGTAAAGACCGAGCGGCAAGATCCGCCCAGCTAGCGGTACCCGTCGGGCGGTCGACCCGGCGGCCACGCTCGCTATAGAATTCAGTAGTCAGATGCGACAGGGCCTGCGTAGCGGAGGAGCGGCTG
>NZ_JAXAVW010000054.1:0-39112 GCF_033949945.1 Lentzea miocenica | reverse complement strand
CTGGCGCTGGGCCTGCCGGTCGGTGGAGGAGACGCTCACCAGGAGCATGTGCACCACCTGCTGCGCATGGCCGTGCGCCCGAACGTCGTCATCCGGATCGTGCCGACGACGATCGGCGCGCACGTCGGAATGGACAGGCCGTTCACCCGGCTGACCTTCGAAAAGTATGAACCCGTGGTGTGCGTGGAGTGCGAGACCTCCACCGCGTTCATCGAGGACGAGACCTCGATCGAGGCCTACGGAGAGGTTGTGCGTGCACTCGGTGAGTCCAGTTTGGACGCGGTGGAGTCCAAGGCGCTGATAGCCAGTCTCGGAGAGGCACAGCTGCCACTCGGTGAGGCAGTCTGAGGACGGCTCACAAGGTCTCGACGAGTTTCCTGAGCGGTGCGGCGAGGTCCGGGTGGTCACCCTTGTCGACTCGGTGCAGCAGGCGGGATGCGACGTAGAGCTGAGCGAGTTGGCCGACGTCGGTGTCGAGCACGTGGGCGAAGGTGTCGCGCACTCGTTCAGCAGTCTCCGGCACGAGAAGGCTGTAGCAGAGCAGCGTGGCTGCGTCTGTCCCAACTGGACCGCGGCCCCACAGCTCCCAATCCAGCAGCATGAAGTCCGGTCCCATCAGGTTCGCCCAGTGCAGGTCGCCGTGCACGGTTTCCCATTGGCGGACCACGGGATTCGCGGAGTGTCCGAAGTGCTGCTGGATCCTTCCGGTGATCAAGGCCTGATCGGCGTTGACCCGGTCGGTTGGCGTCGCCGCGATTATCTCGATCGTTCTGCGGAGTTCCGCCCACCATTCATCGGGAAGGTCGAGCGCGTGGCGCACGGTGTCGGTGGGGGAGCAGGGTGAACCTGGGGCGAAGGTCATCAGCTCGGCACGTTGCTGCCGCCACTCTTCCCACTCGTAGACGTCGAGAACCTGTGGCTTGGGCAGTGTGGTGAACACGTTGGCGTCGAGGTTGCCGGTCCAGAACTCACCGCCGATCCACTGCTTGTCCTCGGACACCACCCGAAGCCAGAGCCGCCGGCCGGATGCTCGGACAGGTGCGCTGATCGACCGGTCCAGCCAGCCGAGCCGGGCTTGCCCGGTAACGGTGAGACCGAAGCGGTCGGCGGCGCGGCTGAGGTTCTCGTGCATCCACTGCCGGAACTGTGCGTCGGCTTCGCTCAGGTCGACGCTCAACGTTCGGCCTTCGCTGTCGAGCACGGGTGGGTGGTCAAGCTGTTCGGACACGGGATCCCCTCGCCTTGGTGCTCACCGAGCACACTGTGCGAGTTTCTTGGTACCGCTTGGAAACACTCCAAGCGAGGAGCTGAAAGGGGCATACCCCAATCGGGGAGGTTGGTGAGCGAGTCGCGGGGCTTGCCACCCCGTTCACCAACTGACGAGCTACTTCATCGTCACGCTGCAGCCGGCGCTCCTAGCCCCTGTATTCATAGTTATTTCAGTGTTGACCAAATCTAGTGCCATCACGCGTCACCGCTGATCTGCTGTCCAACGGACTTCCAAAATCGCGGTTGAGGGATGTCAGCTGGGGGGCTGCCTGCTATCGGCAGGCAGCCCCCGACGGTTCTGGAATCAGTTACGCGGCCAGCGGGTGGTGCTCTCCGGTGAGCGCGGCCAGCGCTGTGGCGATTTCTTCAAGGGTGGCGCGGACGTAGGTGGTGGTGCTTCCGGCGTCGGTGTTGGTGTCGTTGTGTCCGGCGAATGCGCGGGCGACGGCGTAGCCGAAGTGGCGTTCGACCCACGTGAGCGTGGTGTATCGGATCCAGTGCGTGCTGACGCCTTGCTTTGCGGCCCAGGGCAGGCTCTCGCCGACGCGGACCCAGAGGCGGTCGTAGCGGTGGTATGTGATCGGGCGGCCGTCCATGTAGCGGAAGAGGCGTCCGTTCATCGGTGCACCGCGCTGTTCGACGTGCTGGAGCAGGTGCCACATCAGCGTGGGGGAGACCGGTTGCCACCGCGACGACTTGCCCTTTTCGCGGAGGTAGACGAGGCAGTTCTCTTCGTCGAGGTCTCTGGGGCGCAGTGCGAGGGCGCCGCCGCGTCGGGCAGCGGTCTCGGTGTGGAACCGGATGATCAGCGAGTCGAGTTGAGGGTCGTTGCCGCCGGTCGCGACGACGTCGTTGAGTTGGTCCATCTGTTTGCCGGACTACGCCCGCCGGTTGCTGGGCTGTCGCCGTGGCTTCGGCACCTTGGCGGCCGGGTTGGAGCGCTCGTCGACGAGTTCGTCGTTGACGGCGTGGCGGTAGAGGCAGCGCAGTGCGGCGATGAGGTGTTCGGCGGCGGAGTTGCCGTTGCGGGTGTTGCGGCGGACGGTCAGGTTGGCCTTGATGTGCTGGACGAGCCGCTGAATGTCGGTCGGGGTGCGGTCGCTCAGTGAGATGTCCGCCCACTGGTCCAGTACGCGGTTCCAGTACGGGCTGTAGGCGCGGCGGGTTCCATCGCTCACGGCCGCCGCCACGACCGGGATGTATTCGGCGAAGGTCGGCGCCGGCGGCTTCACCGAGTTGAGCAGGTCCTCTGCGGTCACGCCCATCCGGTCGAGGACCAGGCGCGCGGCGTCGAGCTCGGCCTGGGTCGGTGCGCCGGTCACAGGTCTTCACCGCCCGTCAGTGCCGGCAGCACCAGCTGGTCCAGCGCGATGGGGGGAACACCGTGACCGTCTGGTGGTCGAGGTGGGCGACCAGGAGGACCCGGTCGCCGGAACTGAGGTGCCCTGCTCGACGGGCGTCGGCTGGTAGCCGGACGTGTCCCTGTTTGGTGAGTTTGAAGACGCCGTGCGGGTCGGCAGCCACAGCTAGCAGGCCGTCGTGTTCGCGGATGCTCAGCCGGGTTGCGGCGGTCCAGTTCAACGCCGCGGCCATCTGGCGGTCGGCGACCCGGCCGCGGTCGTCGACCGTGGCGATGCTGTACAGGACGTTGCTCAGACGTTGCGGCGGTGATACTGGTACGGGGATAAGCGGGAGGGGCTGACCAGCAATGCGGGCAGATGCGCCCCTTGTGTTTCCTGGCGCGGTGTCAGGAACGATGGGGCGGCTGTAGGAAATGGTCATCGGACGCCACCTGCAAGTGGCGCCGAAACGCAAAACAGGTGCTCAAGTGTACTTGAGCACCTGCCACGCAGACGTGGCACACGTGCCACATTTTCGTGTCCGAGGGGGGACTTGAGTCCCCATATGTAGCAAGCTTGCGCAGTTCGTGTGCCCATGCGCTATTGGATAGCTCGAACCTAGTATAGAGGGCCAGTCGATGCGATTCAATCTTTTGTCGCTATGTTCTGTCGACTGGGGTCAAGACTTTCGCAGCTACTGTTGGATCGCAGGCTGACCTGGAATCCGATCGGTCTATGGTGCGCGGTGAGTGCGAGCGACACCACGACGAGCACCGCACCCACCGATCACTCGCTGGCGCGGCGCCCTTGAGGGTCCGGCCACAGCCTCTCGAACCTGATTGGATCGAACGCCTCACCTTAGATCGGCAAGATCGTCTCGGCGGAGTAATCCGCGAGTATCGTCATGCGGCTTAACCTGCATGGACGTAGTTTTTGGCACGCACAACGGTGAGACGCGAGCTCACCGACAGGCTGCTCATCATCAACGAGCATCACCTCAAGTCAGTGCTGAACCGCTACGTGTCCCACTACAACCATCGGCGGCCACATCAAGCGCGACACCACACTCCACCACGACCCGATCATCCGACCGGAGACCCAGGATGTAGATCCGTACATCGTCGGCGACTGCTTGGCGGCTTCGCAAGCTCCGGTGCTCGACCACCCGAATCACCAGCCTCGTCCAAGCAGTCCTCGCCCTGGATCTGGCCAGCTCAAACCGATGATGGAGAACGCTCAGTGAAAGCGCTCCGCAGTGAATGCGCGCTTGCCGACCGCAGACCCCATCGTGGCCGATGGGGCGCCGGTGGAGTGGGGACCTGCGTCGGTGCGGCGTGTCGCGGTTTCCCACGAAATCCGGTGGAGTCTCAGCGGTCGGAAGTGGTTGGGTCCTGCTCACTGCTTCGCTGACACGGCCCAGCACAGTGCGAGGCGCAAGGTCCGAATCGCAGGCGCGGTCTAGCCCGCGTGTCGTCGACTGATAGAGGTTATCGCGGTGGCTGGTTATGGGGCGCTTTCCGATGTATACGAGTGGCTGATCGGGGACGACAGGTTGACCCCCGCCAAGGCAGCCGCGGTTTACTACAGCGATGTCGTGGGTTCTCTGCCGCCCAACGCGCGCGTCCTCGACTGCGCGTGTGGAACCGGCCAGCTCGCCGTCGGTCTCGCGAGTCTTGGCCTTGACGTGGTCGCCGCAGACGCCAGCAATGGGATGGTTCGCCGGACCGAGAAGGCCGCCGACGAGCAGGGTGTCTCGCTTCGAGCCCTCCGTGCGAGCTGGGACGAGCTGCCCGACCACCTGGAGGACTCCACGTTCGATCTGGTGTTCTGCGTCGGCAACTCGCTCGGGCACGCCAAGGGCGCAGCCGGGCGCCTGACCGCACTGGAAGCGATGTCGCGGCTGCTGAATCCGGGCGGACGCCTCGTGCTCACGTCACGCAATTGGGAGCTCGTGCGCTCCGCCGGCTCACGGATAGACGTCCGCGATCGACTCATCCGCCGCAACGACCGCGATGCGGTCGTCAGCTATTACTGGCAGATCGGGCAGCGCTGGGAGCAGGAACACTTCCTCGAGATCGTGGTCGCCCAGATCGAGCCGGATGGGGCAGTGCGAGCCTGCTCGGAGCGGTTGTCCATTTGGCCCTACCGGTACGAGGACCTCGTGGCGCAGTTGCGGAGTGTCGGGTTCACGGTGCAGTCCACCACCTTCGACCCCGAGAGCGATGGATACCTGGTGGTCGCCAGCCGCGACCAGGCGCGAGGCACGCCTCAGCCGGCGCGCTGATCCGCCTTTTAGTTGTTGTCGTTGCCGACTTGCCGGCTCGCGACCGCCTGCAGCGGTTCTTCGCGAAGTGTTCAGCGCTTGAAGCGGTTGCAGCGGGTGCGGTCCTCGCCGCGCTGGCTTCCGACCTGCGGCCCGCGGCCTGCGGGCCGCACGGGCAGAGGGTGGGCCGGGTACTCACCCGTGAATGGACACGTTGATCGTGATGTGGCCGAATTCCTTGCTTTTATTACGGAACGGACTGTATCCATTAACTATTTGAATCGGGCGGCTGTTTTCTTTGCGTTTATGGTCGGGATCTTGTTTGAACCGATATGCAACTGACGCCTGGGATGGCGACGTCAAGTGCGTGGACTTGTGGTACCGGGAGCGCCTGACCTGCTACTTGGACATGCTGGTAGATCCATTCAGATGATTTGACCTGCGTTCTTCGTCTATCGGCGATGCTCCCGCCTGGTGCGTGGCGGGAGCATCGCCGGATCTTTGTTCGGTGAGGGGATATCCATCCGGTCGTCGGTCATCTGATTAGCCCGTCCAGCTCAATTTTTGACGCTGAACGGTACAAAGTTCGAAGGTGCCTGTCACTCCGCAGGGAATGTGACACACATCACACTTCCCTTTCATTTCCAGGGAACTACCGTTGGGTAACTTTCGCCGTCCTGAGACCTGCGTCACGTCATGGGAGGACTCTTGCGACACCATGCTGGGTTCTGTGCGCCCGGAATAACGGCGAGGACATGACACTCCTTTCCATTGTCGTGCCTGTGCGCAATGAGGAGTCGCGGCTGTCGGCCACGTTGTCCGCGCTCACGGCGGCGCTCGCGGCCACCCGTGAGCCGTGCGAGATCGTCGTGGTCGACAACACCAGCACCGACCGCAGCGGCGAGGTCGCCCGCGAGCACCGGTCCGGATCGATCCCGGTGCGGCTGATCCGCTGTGCCCAGCCGGGGAAGGGCGCGGCGGTGCGGACCGGAGTGCTGCGGACCGACAGCCGCTACGTCGGCTTCTGCGATGCCGATCTGGCGACCGACATGGCAGCGCTGGCGCCGACGCTCAGGTTCCTGCGCACCGGCGTGAACGTGGTCGTCGGATCGCGGGCGCACCCGAACTCGATCGTGCGTGCGAGGCACAACCAGGTCCGGCAGGCAGGCGCGTGGGCTTTTCGGTACGCGGCCAACACGATCGTGCCTGGCGTCGGCGACACCCAGTGCGGCTACAAGTTCTTCGACCGGCACACCGCCGACGCGATCTTCCGACCGCTGCGCACACCGGGATGGGCGTTCGACGTCGAACTGCTCGCCAGGGCGCAACGGATCGGCGCGATGATCGTCGAACTGCCGGTGAGCTGGAGGGACGTGCCGGGGTCCACGTTCCGCCCGATGCGGGACGGCTACCGCAGTTTCGCCGCGCTCGCCAGGATCCGGGCGATCCTCGGCGCGGAGAAGACGCCCGCCGTCGCCCCGGTCATGACATCCGTGGCGGAGGTGGCCTGAGTGAGACCACCGCTCAACGGTGCGCGGGTGGTAGTGGTGAACTGGCGCGACCGCGGGCATCCGCACGCCGGTGGCGCCGAGGAATACGCCGCCCGCGTGGCGGACGCGATGACCGCCGCCGGGGCGCAGGTCACCTTCCTCACGGCCAAGGGGGAGGGGCAGAGCGGCGGCGACGAGTCGACCGTGCGTCGCGGCGGCCGGTGGACGGTGTACTTCTGGGCGCTGTTGTGGCTGCTGCGCAACCGAAGTCGCATCGACCTGGTGATCGACTGCCAGAACGGGATCCCCTTCTTCAGCCCCCTGGTGGTCGCCAGGTGGACGAAGGTCGTGCTGGTGGTGCACCACGTGCACGACGCCCAGTTCGCCGTGCACTTCCCGCCGTGGCTGGCCCGGATCGGCCGCTGGCTCGAAGGTCCTGCCGCGCGCAAGGTCTACCGCCACGCGGTGACGGTCGCCGTGTCGCGGTCCACCGTGCGCGCGATGCGCGAGCGCCTCGCCTGGCGTGGCCGGATCTTCGTGGTGCCCAACGGCACGGACCACCCGTCGTCTGCGGACGGCACACGGTCCTCGCACCCCTCGCTGGTGTGCCTGGGCAGGCTCGTCACGCACAAGCGGGTCGACCGGCTGATCGAGATTGTCGGCACACTGCGCGGCCACTGGCCCGGTCTGCGCCTGCACGTGATCGGCCGTGGACCGGACGAAGCCGCGGTGCGCAAGGCCGCGGCACCGTTCGCGGATTCCGTCGTGGTGCACGGTTTCGTCGACGACTCTACGAAGAGCGCTCTGCTGCGGGAATCCTGGCTCAACGTCACCCTGTCGGACGGCGAAGGCTGGGGACTGGCCGTGATCGAGGCGGCCGCGCACGGCGTCCCGACCGTCTGCCGCGAGGTCGACGGGTTGCGCGACTCCGTGCGGCACAAGGAGACCGGCTGGCTGGTACGGGACGACGAGGACGTCGGCGGCGCGATCCACGACGCTCTCACGCTGCTGGCCCGCCCCGACGACGCCTCGGCCGTGGCCGACGCGTGCCGAGCCTGGGCCGCCGGTTTCGACTGGGCTACCAGCGGACGGATGTTCGTCGCCGTGGTGTCCACCCTGCTCGACAGTTCAACCACGGGCCGCGTCGGCGGCCCAGCTCCTGAGGAGGACCTTTGCGACGCGGTTTGACCTTCGTCCTGCTCGGACTCGGCGTGTTCGGGATCGCGACTGGGCTGTTGCTGCGGTTCTACGCCTACCCGGCCCTCGCCAAGATCCCGCACAGTCCCGATACGACCGCGGTGGCCCAGGGCAGCGGCATCACCGCACTCGTCTACGTGGAGAAGGGCGGAGGCCCGACCGCGCCGGAGATCCGCCGCAACCTCAGCCTGACGTCGAGCACGTACGTCTCCGGTGACTTGCGGGCGCCCGAGGTCCAGGCCGACAGCGGCGTGACCGCGTGGGTCGAGGCCACCCGCATCACGGAGGACAAGGACAGGCTGACGCTCAGCGCGAGCGTGCGTGAGCTGTGCCTGGACCGGTTCACCGCGGAGGCCGTCGCGCCCTGCACCACGCAGTACCTCCAGAAGGTCAAGCCGGAGAACGGCAAGGACACGAAGATCCCTGGCACGCGCGGCCAGGTTCAGTTCCCCGGCCTGAACTTCAAGTTCCCCTTCCAAACCGAGAAGCGGACCTACCCCTGGTACGACAGTGGGGTGGGCAAGCCGGTGGACGCCAAGTTCGACGGTGAGGAGAAACTGCAGGGCCTGTCGGTGTACCGGTTCAAGCAGTCCGTGCCGCCCACCGACGTCGACGGCCGAGACGTGCCCGGCTCGCTGGTCGACAAGCCCGAACCGACCGTCTCGGTCAGGTTGTACTACCAGGCGGAAAAGACGCTGTGGATCGAGCCGGACACCGGCGCGCTCATCAAGGTGCGTCAGTCGGTGAAGCAGGAGCTGCGCACCTCGGACCAGAACGCGGGTCAGGGCACCGCGGTGTTCGACGGAACGTTGGAGCTCAACAAGAAGACGGTCGACGCCAACGTCCGGGTGGCCGAGGACAACAAGTCCAAGCTGTGGCTGCTTACCGGCCTTCCGGTGATCCTGTGGATCGCGGGTGGCGTCCTGCTGGCCGTCGGCATCGTCCTGCTGCTCGCCGGCCGCCGCCGTACCGCCTAAGGCTTTTTGCGCAGGACCAGCACGAGGTTCCAGGACACGACCTCGCGAAGCACCGGAACGCGCACGACCCAGGTCGCCCACCACGGGTGATACCTGGGAAGTGCGCGTTCCAGGCCGGCCTCCGGGTGGTTCCGTGCCCAGCGCAGCGCCGAGCCGACGGACACCGCGAAAAGGCTTTCCCCGTAACGGTTCTTGGGCTCCTGGCCGTGGTTGTCCCGGAATCGGCGGCGGGCGTAGTGGCCGCCGATGAAGTGCCACGGCGAGGTTTCGTGGCCGCCCCAGGGGGAGTACCACGGCGTGAACGACAGAAACACCGTCCCGCCGGGCTTCGTCACGCGCACCATCTCGTCGAGCATCGTGCGCGGCTCGTCCACGTGTTCCAGCACGTTCGACGAATAGCAGACGTCCACTGAGGCCGTTCGGATGGGCAATCGCGTGCCACTGGCCCGAATCATCCCTTCGGCGAACTCGCCGCGGGCCGACAGTTCGCCGACATCGGGATCCAGGCCGACGTAGTAGGCGCCGGCCGCACGGAACGCGTCGGCGAAGTACCCGGGGCCGCCACCGACGTCGAGAAGACTCCGGCCGGCGAGGGAGGTGAACTCGGCGACCTGCCGTGCGGAGTCCTCGGCCAGCAACCGGTAGAAGGTGTCCCGGTCGGTCTGCTCGTTGCGGAATGCCTTGAACAGGCGGATCGACCGGTCCAGCGTCGCCTGGCTCGGCACCTTACGGCGTGCCGTAGTTGACGGTGTCGGGGTTGGAGTTGTTGGGCGCCGGGGCGTTCTTGAGCTGGACGGCCTTGTCCGGCGCGAGAGAGTTGACCAGGACGTACGTTCCGCCACCGGCGAACGCGAGCCCGGCGACGACCGCGATGACGGCACCGATCAATGTGCGCACGCTTGCTCCTCGGCTGTCCGCGAGTGGCTAGATCGGCTGAATCTACCGGCTGGTAATAGCAGCCACAATAGGCCGGACGCGACAACCGCCAATGCGCCGAGATCTCCTGCGACAACAGGCAATCGCGGCACTCCGGCCGGTGGCGGCGCGATCACCCCCGGCACCCGGTAGAGGGTCAGCCACGGCCCGGACCACACCTCCCGCAGACCCCTGAGCACGCCGGGGTCGACCGAGCCGGGGGTCCCGTGCTCCACCAGCACCCAGCCGATCCCGAACGCGCCGAGATCGTCGTTCCGGGCCATCGCCCGGCGAATCGTCGCGACCCTGCCGTCCTCCCCGGACACCGGTCTGCCACCGACGTACACGACGTCGTCGATGACGACGGTCCTCGGCAGGAACCGGGGCGCCGGATCGAGTTGCGTCCGGTCGCCGTTCCAGGAGAACCGCCGGAACGCGGACATCGGCAGGGCCAGCACGTCGCCCGCTCCGTCGTCCGCCGCCAGCACGGTTCGCACGGCACTCCAGTCGGCCGGGTAGTCCACTACCTCCAGGCGCCCCAACCCCGCCCAGGCGAAGTCGGGCATCGTGATGAGTGGGAGCAACGCCGCCAGCGCGACGAGCGCGGTCCTGTTGGTCAGGTACTTCCCCGCCGCCTCCACACCGAGGGCGAACCCGAGCGAGAGCGGGAGCGCCCACCACGCGGCCCACTTCTGCGAGTCCCGCAGCAGACCCGCGCCGGGCACGTGGGAAACCGCCCACGCCAGCACGTCACCACCGCCCGGCAGCGTGCCGAACACCGCGATCGCGACGCCGATCGCGCCGAGGACGACGAACGAACGCGCGGGCGCCAGGCCCCATCGCGGCGCGAGCGAACGCAGCCCCGCCAGGGCTACGGCGACCGACAGCAGGGTGATCACCGGCAGCAGTGGCATCCCCCGGCTGCCCGGCACGACCTCGGCGTTCCAGATCCCACCGAGGCCGAGCACGCTGGTGACCGGAGAACCCCAGTTCTCGGTCCTGGCGGCGAACGCCCCGACACCGTCCGGACTGGACAGTGAGCCGCCGGGGTGCAGCACGGAAGGCAGCAGCCACGGCATGTTCAGCAGGACCGTGACCGGCACGGTGACCGCGAGTGTGCGGCGGCCCGAGCACACGACCGCGAGCACCGCGGCGATGATTCCACCGGTCGGCGTGAGGACTGCGGGAGCGCAGGCCAGGATCAGCTTCGGGAGCGCTTTGGGTTCCCCTCGGCGGACCGCGAGCCCGGCCGCCGCGATCCACGGCAGGCAAGCGTATGTGACCACGTACGGCCAATGGCCCATGAAAAGTCGCTCGGCCACGTACGCGCTCCACCCGTACCAGACCGCGGCGACGACCCGGATCGCCACCGAGTTCGTGGGCACGAGCCTGCCCGCGCCGAGCGGACCGGCGAACAAGGCTGCCAGGAGCACGATCTTCTGCACGACGTCGCCTGGCAGCAGAGCGGTCGCGAACGACATCACCGCGTCCGCCGGGACCGACCTGGGCAGCGCCGAGCCGAGACCGAGGCCGTCGGGCAGGAGCGACTGGTCCGGCGCGAACACCATGTCGTAGTTCAGGACGAAGCCGCGGCCGAGCAACGGGGTGAGCACGAGCAGGGCCAGCACGGCGGACACCGCGGGCAGAACCAGCCGCATCGCACCTGCTCTTCTCGTCGGCAGCCCGGAACCTGGACTGCGGGACTATAGTTCCCCGACCATTACTCTTCGGTAACTTAGGGGACGAAGCCAGTGGCGGACACACTTCCGGCCAGGACGCGTGTCGACGCGATCGCGGTCGCGGTGGCCTTCGGCGGCAGCAATGTCGCCAGCTACCTGCTCACGGTGATCGCCGCGCGGCTGCTCGCGCCGCCGGTCTTCGGGGAAATGGGCTCGCTGCTGGCGCTCCTGGTGATCGGCGCGGTGCCGGCGATGGGCTTGCAGACCGTGATCGCCCTGCGGGTGGCGCGGGCGCCCGAACAGGATCGCGGGCCGCTGGTGACGCTCGGTCTGATGACCAGTGCCACCGTCCTGGTCACCGCGCTGGCCGTCTCGCCCGTGCTGATGGCGTTGCTGCACCTGCCGGGGCCGTGGGCGGTGCTGCTGCTCGCCTGCTCGCTCGCGCCGATCACGCTCGTCGGCCTGTGCTACGGAGTCCTGCAGGGCACGCAGCGGTTCCGGTCGATGGTCTGCCTGATCGCGACCGAGGGGGTCGGGCGGGTCGGCGGCACGCTGCTCGGCCTGCTCGTGTTCCGCACGCCCGCCGGGGCGTTCGCCGGGACGGTTGCGGGGTCGGTCGTCGTCGCGTTCGTGGGCTGGCTGATCTGCGGCAGACCGGTGCCGGGCCCCCGCACCGCGGGGCACGTGCGCGACGTGCTGCACACCGTGCAGGCGTTGCTGGCGCTGGTGCTGCTGGTGAACCTGGATCTGGTGCTGGCCCGGCACAGCCTTCCCGCCCGTGAGGCGGGGGAGTACGCGGTGGGCTCGGTGATCACCAAGATCGCGTACTGGCTGCCGTACGCGATCGCCGTCGTCGTCCTGCCCAAGCTGGCCGACGAGAAGGCCCGCCGCCGGATCGTGCCGATCGCGCTGGGTGTCTGCGCCGCCGTGGACGCGGTGGTGGTGCTGGGTTGCGCGGTGTTCGGTCGCACGGTGGTGTCGCTCGTCGGCGGTTCGGCCTACGCGGCGAGCAGCCTTCCGGTGTGGCCGTTCGCCCTGGTCGGATCGCTGCTGTCGCTCGTGCAGATTTTGTTGTACTCCAGGATCGCGGGCGCCGACCGCCGGTCCACGTCACTGACCTGGCTGGCGGTCGGGTTCGAGGTCGTGCTCGTTCTCGGCTGGTGGCACGGTTCGCCGACCCAGGTCGTCGCCGGGGCCGTCACCGCCACCGCCCTGCTCGCCTGCTTCGGAGCCCTGATCGAGTTCCGGTCCCGTGTCGAACCAGTCAAGGCACGGTGACACCGCCGCGGCCAGGGCGACGAGGATGGCGGCCTGCGTGGCGGTTCCGTACGCCCAGTCCTGCCCGTGTCCTTGCAGGCGTCCGACGACCGCGATCCCGGTGGCGGTCGCCATCCCGGCGACGACGATCAAGGCCGTGACGTTGAACCGCGCGGTGAACCGCTGGGCCACGGCACGGACGAGCAGGCTCGCGATCAGCAGGACGACCGGCAGGATCCCGCCGACGGCCGCGAGCAGCACCACCAGCACCGCCGGCACCCACCGCTTGCCCGCGGGGGACGTGGTGATCCGGACCCGTCTGCGCACCGGCACAAGCGTGACCAACAGCAGGAGCGCCGCGGCGACGGCGCCGACCAGAAGCCGTTGCCGGTAGGTGGTGTCGGGCTCGAAGTCCAGCACCACGGTCGTCACGCCACCGGCCGGCAGCACCCAGGCCTGCTGCCACCCGTCGATCCTGGTGCGGGCGAGCGGCTCGCCGTCCACCTTGGCCACCCAGCCGTCGTTGGCGTTCTCCGGGATGCTGAGGACCGCGGCCTGCCCGGCGGCCACCCGCAGTTGACGGTGTGCGGCACCCCACCGCTCGAAGTCGATCGCGCGGTGACCCGGCGTCGGCTCGGTAGCGGCCGCGGTGCTGGGCCGCAGGGTGAGGTCCTGCACCACGAAGGAGGCCGATCGAGCTGTGCTCACCTCGTGCTCCCGGCCTCCGAGGTCGACGCCTTCGACCAGGTCCCGACAGGTGCCCAGCGGTAGCGGACGGTGCTGGAACACGTCCCGCAGGGTGCCGGAAACCGTGGTGGCGTAAGCGGTTCCGTCGATGGTGACGGCCGGGCCGGAGCCGCACGGCACGGTGAACGGGGTGTCCAGTGGGATCGGCGGCACCAGATCGGGCGCACCGACGATCTCGACGTCGCTGATGCCCACCGGTCCCGGAACGCGGTCGGGAACCCCTTCGCTCTTCTTGATCGTGATGTCCAGCCGGTCGGTGGTCGCGACGAAGTCGACCGAGCCGTCGGAGAACACCGGCACGGTCCGGCTCAGCTCCGGGGTGGTGATCTGCACCTCGGTCGGGCGGGACGCGCCAGACAGCGCCGACGTGGTCAGCCGCAAGCCGGTCACGTCGCGGGCGGTGGGCCAGGCCAGGCGCAGCGTGGGTTCCTCGTCGGTGTAGTCGGCGATCCACGTCGTGGTGGGGTTCACGTCGACCGCGGCCAGAGGCGCGGCGGCCGGGTCACCGGCCAAGTGGGTCGTGCTGGAGACGGTCAACCCCGGTGCGGCGACAGGGAGGGTGCCGCCGACGGTGGGCAGGACCGTCCCTTCGAGACGGTAGTTGGAGTCGTCGCGGGTGCGGAAGAGCCGGTGGATCCCGTCGGGTTCCTCGCCGCTCCTGGCCAGTCCCACGTCGCACCGCTGGTCGCCGTCGGTGCCGGTGCAGGAGTAGCGCGGCTGAGGGCCGCGGCTGAAGGCGAAGGTCGTCCGCTGTTCGGGGCCGGGCAGGACGTCGGTGGGCACCCGCAACGCCCGTTGGGCGGTCACTCCGGGCACCGACAGTTCGGCGATGCCGACGGAGCCGCTGGTCAACTGCGCCGCCACCGACAGCACGGTGACCCGGACCCTGCTCGTGAGCCCAGGCGACACCGCGAACGTCTGCTCCGCGGCGCCTCTGGCGACCTCGTGGTCGCGGAAACCCGAGTCGGTGGTGATCCTGATCCGGGTGACCGGCCAGCCGACCCGGATGTCGTCGACCATCCGCAGCGTCACCTGGTCGACGACCCGCGGCGTGTCCAGGCCGACTTCGAGCCACTGCTCGGCCGGTCCGGCGAGGGTGGAGGACTGCCAGGCGCTGTACGGATCTCCGTCGATCGCGGCGAATGGCATGGACGACGGGTCGGAGGCGCGGACGGAGTCCGCGAACCCGGCCGAACTCGACGCGGTGACCCCGCGGATCCCGCGGTAGGCCGCGACCGTCAGGTGCTCCGGACCGGTGAACGGCAGGATGTCGGACACCGGTCGGTTCTGCCTCGGCCGCTCGTCGGCAGCGAGCGTCTGGCTCAGGTTGTCGCGCACCCGCCCGACGTTGCGCTCCCGGTGGCGCAGCCCGTCGGTGACGAGCCAGTCCCGGCTCTCGGGCGCGCCGCCGTCACCGGCCAGCACGGCAGGACGATCTCCCCGCAGCACTCCCGAGTCGAGCAGCGGCAACAGGGATTCCGGCCCACCGCTCACCGTCGCGATGTCCTCGGCGTTCACCGCGACCGCGCGCGGCACCGACCGCTTCACCTCGTAGATCTCCAACGCGGGCGCGGGCGCGGCGTCGAGGTCGATCGAGTTGACGACCGGCTGGTCACCCGGCTTGACCACCGGGCCGAACGTCATCACGCGTTCGATCCCGGCGGAGCGGGCCAGCGCGTCCCGCATCATCGTGACCGGTGGCGCACCGGTGGCGACCCGGTCGATGTCGTTGCGCACCAACAGGAACCTGTGCCCGGACCGAGCGAGGAAGTCGGCCAGTCCTGGTGCGCCGCGCCCGTCGGCGAGCGCGTCCTCGACCGCGTCCATCAGCCGGGTGTTGCCCTCCGAGCCGAGTGGGATCTGGCTGCGCAGCGCCCAGGGTGACCGGGCCAGCGCTTGGGCGGGCTCGTCGACCGTCTTGCCCCAGGTGTACTCGCCGAACCCGGTGCCGGGCAGCAGGAGGGTGCGGGCGTGCGGGTCGTTGTCGGCCAGCCACGTCATCGCGGAACGCCAGTAGTCCGGGATCTCCTGCCATCCCGGCCCCGGCCGCAACGTGAGCGTCCACGCGGGCATGGCCATCACTGCCACCAGCAGGACGCCGACGGCGAGCCGGACCTTGCCGGCGACCGCGGTGGTCGCGGCGGCCGGGATTCGGACGCGTGACACCGCGTGCATGAACGCGAGCATCAACGGCAGCCGCAGGCCGGGCTCGAACTTGTGCACGTTGCGCAGGGGGGCGAGCGGACCGTCCAGCAGGGCGCGAACGGTGTGGGACAGCGGGCTGTCGAGCGCCCCGACGTAGCCGATGGTCATCACGGCGACGCCCGCGATGACGCCGATCGTCAGGAAGAGCCGTTCCGGCAGTCCGCGGCGGACCAGCCCGGCGAGGCCGGCCGCCGCGAGGAGCCCGGTGGCCAGCATCAGGACCGGGTTGTCGACCAGCATGAAACCGGAGGGCCACCACGGACTGCCCTGCACGACGTAGGCCACCCACTGGTTGGTACCGCGCAGGACCTGGAACAGCGACGTCGGCGCCGTGGTGTTGGCGGCCGACTCGACGTAGTCGACGAACGGCAGGCTGTACTCGCCGAGCAGCATCAGCGGCAGCAACCACCACAGCACGGCCGCCATCACGGACGCGAACCACCAGAGCACGAGCCGGACGTGCCGCGCGGTCCACTGCCGGGTCAGCAGCCACAGACCGGGCAGCAGCAGGACCGTGAGCACCAGCGCGCCGTTCATCCCGCCGACGCCGAGGGCCGCCAGCCCGGACAAGCCGGCCGCCCGTCGTGGCGAGGAAATCCGGTCGGCCTTGATCAAGGGCAGCAGGATCCACGGCAGCATCACGGCGGCGACCATCTCCGCCGACAGCGGGCCGATCTCGGTGAGCATCCGCGGCGCCAGCGCGTACGCGACGGCTCCCAGGTACTGCGCCGGGGCGGTGCCGATCCGCAGCGCCCGCGCGACCGCGAGGACACCGCCGAACGCGCCGCACAGCAGCAGGGCGCACCACAGGCGTTGGGAGATCCACGGCGGCAGCCCGAGCACCTGGCACACCGCGAAGTACGGCCCCATCGGGAACAGGTAGCCGTACGCCTGGTTCTGCAGTTCGCCACCGCTGGCCGCGGGGTTCCACAGGTGCAGCGCGCGGCCAAGGAACGCCAGCGGGTCGACCACGAGGTCGAGCTTGGTGTCGAAGGTCGTGCGGCCGGGGCGTTGCAGGAACGACAGCAGCGTGAGACCCAGCATGACCCACGCCGTGGGGTTGCGGTGCAAGCCCACGGCCACCCTGACGCGCGTCACCTCTTGCGGACGACGTATCTCGTGGACCGCCAGTGGCTGACCGGGATGTCCTCGGACACGCTGTCCACCACCTCACCGCCGTGCTCGGCCACCACGGCGCGGAGCCGGTCCGGCGCCAGCGCGGTCATCCGCATCGGCGCCGGGTAGCGCAGCACGACGCGCTGCCCCCAGGCCACCAGGCGGTAGGGCGCGAACCGCCAGAGCATGCCCCTGAGCGTCCACAACGGACTCGTCGTGCACTGCAACACCGCCACGCCACCGGGACGCAGCACGCGCATGAACTCCGCCAGGTAGCCCTCGATCGCCGTGCGCGGCAGGTGCTGCAACACCAGTTCGGTGTAGACCAGGTCGAAATCGCCTTCGGGGAACCGGTGCAGATCTGGCGTGTCGTTGTGGACGAACCGGCACTTCCCGCCGCTGCGGTCCAGGTTCTCGGCGGTGGAGAGCATCGGCGGCGAGACGTCCACGCCGACGACCTCGTCGGCGTGCTCGGCCAGCGCCTGCGACAGCCGCCCGGCCCCGCACCCGAAGTCCAGCACCCGCCGCCAGGTCACCGGCAGGTCGAGCCCGGCGAGCCACTCACGGGCGACCGCCACGTCCTGGCGCCCCAGTTCGAGGAACTGGTCGACCTCCCACCGGCCGCCGCGCTTGTCCGGCGCCACGTGCACCGCCCACAGTGGATCCGCTTCGCCGAGCCGGGTCCAGTCGCGGCGCACCTGGTCGAATGTCATTCGGCGGAGTCTAGGTCCGGTCACGTCGCAGGGGAACCGATCCGGACGTCCACAACGCACATCGGGTCCACTTCGGTGCCGCGGTTGATCTCCAGCCGGTCTGAGCCGCTGTTCACGACGACGACGTACAGCACGTGCAGGCCCTCGACGAGGTTCACCTCCTGGGCGACCGTTCCCAGCGCGAGCCGCACCGGGCCCGCGCTGGAGGTGTAGTACTCCATCCGCAGCAGCCGACGGCCCTCCACCCGGCTGCTCAGCGGAATCGTCACGACCTGGCCGCCGACCGGGTAGCCGCAGTCGGCCACCGGACCTTTCCTGCCGACGACCGGATCCTTGACGCCGGTGATCCTTTGCGGCGATCCGTTGTCGTCCAGCAGGAACATCTCCTCCGCAGGCTGGTCGAACTTCGGCCGCTGAGGGAGCAGACCGACCACCCTGGATGCCAGGCCGTCGTAGACGAACCACTCCGAGATGACCTCGCTCGGGACATGCGTGTCGTAAAGCACGATCGACGGGTTCGCCGTCAGCGCGGCACGCGCGGTGCTGACGTACTGCTCCGACTTGGCAAACCGCAGACCCGGTGCGAGCCACAGGAAGCTGAACGTGGCGCTGATCCCGAGCAGCGTCACCAGGCCGAGCACGACCGGCCGTTTCAGGCCGCCGGTGCGCTCGCCCGGTTCGAGGAACGCGAACGTCGCGCAGAGCACGGCGATCGGCACCGCGTCAGCGATGTACCGGGGGTCGTTGCCGATCAGTGGCCCGATCTCGGGCAGCCTGGTCACGATCACCAGCCCCAGGTCGACCGCGAAGTACCCGGCCAGCATCAGCCACGCCGCCGCAGCACGCCGCGGCGCCTTGCGCAGTCCGCCCACGATCACCACCACGGCCACCGCGGCCACGGTGAGGCGCAGCCACAGCGGTGACGTCGAGATGGTCGCGCCGGGCGCGGGGCCGGTCCACGGGCCGCCGAACAACCCCGGCAGGAAGGTGTTCACCATCGCGAGGCCGACGAACTCCACAATGGAATACGCGGACGGCAGGTCGTTCTTGACACGGCTGGTGGTCAGGCTGAGGAACAGGACGGCGAACGCGACGAGGGGGACCCCGTGCGCCAGCCACACCCGCCACGGCACCCGTTCGCCCAGCAGCAGCGTGAGCCCGAACAGCACGGCGATGAACAACGCCGCCTTCTCGTAGAAGGCCAGCCCGGCGACGGTCCACAGCAGGGTGATGACGACCTGCTTCGTGGCGCGAGTGCGCAGGTAGGTCAGGTGCGCGTTGATCGCGCCGAACATGGTCAGCAGCAACGGGAAGAGCTGCACGCCGTAGGCCCACCACAGCGTGGGGTACAGGATCAGGGGGGAGAACGCGTACACCGCGAACGGCAACAGCAGTGTCCAGCGCGACCCGAAGCACCGCGTCAGCACCCGCCAGAACAGCACGGACGCCACCGCGAGCATCATGAGCAGGGGGAACACGGCGAACACGTGGCTCAGCGGCGCGACCGCCGTGATGAACCACGCCAGCAGGAACATGCCGGGCGCCAGGTGGCCGCTGTAGTCCTGGAAGAGGTAGTCGAGGTCGAACGGCCCGTGGGCCGCCGCCCGGTGCAGGATCACGAAGTCGTCGTGCCCGAAGTAGCCGTTGAACGCCATCCAGGCGTGGATCGCGAACGGGATGACGCCGATCGCGACCGCGGCCAGGGTGATCGGCCGGGGCCAGGCCAGGACGATCTGCCGCGGTTCGGTGGTGGTGGTCACGTCTCCAGCAACCTGCCCATCGCTGCGTAGAACACGTCGACGATCTTGGTCGGGTCCTCGGTGGTGTAGGCGTCGCCGCCGGTCGCCCGCGAGATCGCCCGCAGCTCGACCGGGTCGATGTCCGGCCCGATGCCGATGCCGATGATCTGCAGTGGCCGTTTCGGGTCCTGCAACTCGGCCAGTTGGGCGAGCAGCTGTTCCTGGTTGATCCCTTGGGGGTCCTCGTTCTTGCCGTCGGTGAGCACCACCACCAGGTTGATCCGGCCCGGCTCCCAGTTCTCCCGGGCCGAGGTGTAGGCGGCCAGCACCGAGTCGTACAGGCCGGTGGCGCCGTTGTGGATCGCCTTGACCTTGCGGAGTTCGTCCAGCGAGCCGTCGGCCAGGAGCTCACCCACCGGCCGCACCGGCAGGAGTTCCTTGTAGTCCTTGTCGCCGTCGAGGTTGGTGGAGAACCGCCACAGACCGATCTTCGTGGTCGGCTTGAACAGCCTGATGCCCAACTCGGCGGCCCGGATGGTGAGCGTCATCCGGTCGGTGGCGGCCTTGGGGACGCCCTGGGCCATCGACCCGGACACGTCCAGCAGCACCTGCATCCGGGCGCTGCGGTTGACCGCCGCCCACTGGTTGAGCAGTTGGTCGGGGTCGGCGGGAGGGGCGACCGGTCGGACCACCGCGGCGCTCGAACCCCCGAGCGCCCGCCCGTCGGGCCCGCGCAGGCCCTCCTCGGCGAACTGCCCGGCAGAGGTCTGGTCGAGCAAGCGGCTCAGGAACTGTTGCGCTACATCACGTTTGCTCTGATCGGGACCGGGCAGGACGACGTACGGGTAGTCCAGCGAAGGCACGGCGGGATCGGCGTACACCCCGACCAGACCGTGTTTTCCCAAGTCCGATTCCGGTGTCACCACGCCGTCCAGTGGCCGGGCGGGATCGAACAGCTCGGCGGGTTTCTGGACGGCGTGCTTGGTGAGCTTGCGCAGCGTCAGGGCATAGGAACCGGCCGGGTCCGGAGCGGATCCGGTCAGCTCACCTGTGGCGATCAACGCCGACAGGCCTGCCGGGTCGACGGCCGGGTCGACGAATCCGATCGCCGGCTCGCCGCTGAACACCTGGGCCCAGGTGGGCGTTCGCTCTGGCCAGCCGAACTGCCGCGCGGCGGTCTCGGTCAGCCCCAGCACGATGGGCGAGGACGCGATCGACGGGCCCGTGACGGGGATGTCCCACGCACCCCGCCGCTGGGCGCGCAGCAGCCACTGGGACGACTCCGGGATCCACACATCAGGTTTGGCCTGCGCGAGGGACCCGACGGCCTCAGCGGAATCTCGCGCTATCACCTCGACTCGGTAGCACGCGGCACCGTCCTGTTCCGACACGCGGGCCACGGCCGAGGCGATGCCCGGCGCGGCCACGACGCTGAGCGTGGCGACCGTGTCACAGCTCGAAGAGGAGAGCCGTTCGTGCAGGTAGTCGAAGCCGAACCACCCGGCGAGTGAAAGCACGAGCAGGATGCTCAGGATCACCACCGGTGAGTCAGAACGCCGAGCCACAGACCCCAACCCCTCGTCGCCGCTGACTGGTCGAGGCAGCCTAGCCCGAGTTTCGCAGATAAGTTGATCTTGGAGAGATCCACTACAACGAGCACCGACCGCATCAGGCCCGCAGCCAGCTACCACTCGAGACTCGAGAGCAACCCGCCGTCGTGCACGACATCAAGACCCGCAAGCTGCTACGCGCCGAGATCCTCGGCGGACTCATCAACGAGTACAGATACGCCGCATGACGTGCAGCGATGACTTATCGAGCGGCACACGTTCGAGGAGCTGTACGGCGACGTCGAGCGGTGGCGGCGGAAGGTCGCCGACCGGCTGGAGCAGTACCTGCGGGAGCAGACCTACCTGCCGATCGACGCGGAGGAGCTCCGCCGCTGACTTCGTTGGCCCACCACGGTTTCCGCCGGGATCAGCTCACCGGTCGGCTCTGGCCGCGGGCGGCCCACCAGCCGGCCGCGATGACCAGGCCCAGACCTCCCGCCGCGAGGATCAGACCGAGTTGGATGGCGGTCCCGCGCTCGGGAGGAAGGCCGACGGTCCAGCCGAGGAAGGGGCCGAGGAACGCCAGACCGGTCACCATGGCGGCGGCGCTGACCACCGCCGCACGGGACCGGCGCACCGCGCCCTGCGCCATCGTGAGACCGGTGCCGACACCGATCAGGCACAGCGCGAGCACCAGCTTGGGCGCGGTCGACATCCCGGAGTTGGAGGTGAAGAACACCACCGCGCCGGTGACCGGGATGGCCGCTACGAGGAGGAAGACGAGTGGTAGCACCGCGACGAGCACGTGTCCGAGCCGGGCACGGCTGCGGCCGGCCGCGACCGACATCCCGATCAGCAGGGCGAGCAGGATGATCATCGTGGCGTTGCTGACGTCGTCTCCGATCACCTGGCCGAACCCGGTGAGCGGCGCGGGGCGGATGTCCAGCCCGGCCACCACGACCGGCACGCGACGCCAAACACCGTCGGCACTGCGGACCGCCAGCCCTTCCACGCCGTTGGCCACGATCACCTCGTGTCCACCTGGGACGGTGCGGACCAGGACGTCCACGCTGGCCACTTCCGACAGGCGGTCGATCCCGCCGGGAAACGGGTGCTGGCGCTTGACGAACGGCCAGCGGGCGGCGGGCACCTCCCAGGCGGTGTGCCAGGTCCGGCCGGTGTCGGTCGATTCGTCGACGCCGAGCAGACGGCCGCCGCGTGGCGTGTCGTCCTCGAAGTCGACGTCACCGTCGCCGTGCACCCGGTAGCAGTGTGCGGCGTCATCGGGCGCGCAGGCTTCGAACTGCCGGTGCCCTGACAACGGTCCAGACGGCGTCTCCGGCAGCGGCGTCCAGTCGCCGACACCGGAGCTGGAACCGTAGAAACGCGTGTTCACCTCGATCACCACCTGCTCGCCCACGAGCTGCACGGAGTCGACCGAGGGGAGCGTGTAGGCCGGCGCCGAGGTCGCGGCGACCGCCAGCACCGCGAACGGCACCGCGACGATCACCCGCAACTGGTGGGCAGGGCGGTCCGGCAGCGGCGGTGCCTCCACCACCTGCCGCCAGGTCCACCAGGCGAGGCCCAGCGCGGGCAGCGCGACCAGGTCGCTCGGGTCGGCCAGGACGACCGACGGCCCGTTGACGACCGACCACACCGCCGACGCGACCTCGGCGCCCGTGCCGGTCAGCTTGACCCACGCGAATCCGGCGCCGGTC
Organism: Lentzea miocenica; assembly: GCF_033949945.1. Lineage (NCBI taxonomy): Bacteria > Bacillati > Actinomycetota > Actinomycetes > Pseudonocardiales > Pseudonocardiaceae > Lentzea > Lentzea miocenica. The sequence goes on along the minus strand of NZ_JAXAVW010000054.1, from coordinate 16,937 downwards.
AGCAGCGTCGCCGCCGCGGCGCCGATCCGGCCGGCGCGGAAGAGGCCGAACAGCAGCCCCAGCACCGCCGGTGCCACCACCAGTCCGGCGACGTCACTGAGCTTGCCGGTGACGAGACCTGGCCACGCCTGTTTGAAGACGTGGTCGTTGAGCAACAGGACCGCAGTGGCCCCAACAGTCAGTGGATGCGCCACCCAGCGCAGGAAAACCCCAGCTCGCATGAACGCCAGCCTGCGTGGCCCTGATCACTGCCACGACTCGGCCCGGCCCCAGAACGGCGGCTGTCTATGGCCCTCACAGCCTCCGCACAACTCCGCCACATCGGGCGCCAATCTCCGCTGCAGACCCTGGCCGCATGAGCCTCGCGAGGCCCGCTCCGGAAACCACGGCGACGGCCACCACCGCACCTGTGCTCGACGTGGTGGTCCCCGTCTACAACGAAGAGAACGACCTCGCGCCCTGCGTGCGGAAGCTGCACGCGCATCTCACGCAACGGTTCTCGCACTCGTTCCGGATCACCATCGCCGACAACGCCAGCACGGACGGCACAGCGGATCGCCGACGCACTGGCGGACGAGCTGAGCGAGGTGCGGGCGGTGCACCTCGCCGAGAAGGGCCGGGGCCGTGCGCTCAAGGCGGTGTGGTCCACATCGGACGCCGCCGTGCTGGCGTACATGGACGTCGACCTGTCCACGGACCTCGCCGCGTTGCCTCCCCTGGTGGCGGCGCTGACCTCCGGTCACTCCGGCATCGCGATCGGCAGCAGGCTGGCGCGTGGCGCCCGCGTCGTGCGCGGTCCCAAGCGGGAGTTCATCTCCCGGTGCTGCAACGTGCTCCTGCGCAGCACCCTGGCCGCCCGGTTCAGCGACGCGCAGTGCGGCTTCAAGGCCATCCGCGCCGACGTCGCCCGTGGACTGCTGCCCCACGTCGAGGACACCGGCTGGTTCGTCGACACCGAACTGCTGGTGCTCGCCGAGCGAGCCGGACTGCGCGTGTTGTGGTAGTTGTCGGCTACCGTCCGCCTCAGTACATAAGTGCACCTTGGCCGCCCGCGAGCCGCAGACAATCGTCCACTTGCACGGCGATGGTTCCTGCGAGATGGAATTGACGCATCACGGTGGCGGCCTACTCGTCGCTGCCTGGACGTACAGCGAGCGGAATATGTACCCGTACGTCTTGCTGATCTTCGCAGGCGGTCGCCGTAGGGCTTGGTCAGGATCGGGTCGATCCATGCTTGCGTCACCTATGCCATCCGCAACATGTTCATGGACCTCGAAGACACCGGATACCTCACGCGGATCAGATTCCTCATCCTCATCCGCGACGTCAAACAGCCCGCGTTGATGACAAAATCCTCGGAACCGCCGGGATCGACACGGTGCCGACCGGCGTCCGGATGCCCCGCATGAACGCGATCATGGAACGCCAGGTCAAGACACTTCGCGTTGAACTTGGTCCAAGGCGGCGGTGAGCTTGGCCGGCTCAGCCGCGCGGCCGATGAACGCGGCGGGCAGCTGGCGCGGCACCGGCCGCCCAGGTGAACGGAGCTGCGCGGTCACGAGCAGCCTCGTTGGGCTGTTCGGGTGGAGCAAGCTCCAGCCGCCGTCATGGTGTCTCCGACTCCCGAGTCTCGGCTTTGATCGAGGGAGCTGATCGTGGCCACGCTGACGAACGCTGAACTGCTCACCGCGTTGACGGGACATCGCCGTCCTGAAGCGCCGTCTGTGGGACCTGGACTGCGTTTTGCCTTCTACGGACGGATGTCGACGAGCACCTATCAAGATGTGCATACGTCTCGTGCGTGGCAGCGTGCGGTGTCAGATGAGCTGATCGACGGCATCGGTTCGGTTGTCGCGGAGTTCTTTGATGTGGGCGTGTCGCGGCGGTGGTCGTGGCAAGACCGTCCAGAGGCAGCGGCGCTCCTGGCCGTCGCTGCAGATCCTGATCGTGACTTCGATGCGGTCGTGGTGGGGGAGTACGAGCGTGCGTTTCACGGCGATCAGTTCCGCGAGGTCGTGGCTCGGCTGAACGCACTGGGTGTCGAGGTATGGCTGCCGGAAGCAGGCGGCCCGGTGGAACTCGGCAGTCCGGTGCATGAGGCGTTGATGGTGTTGTTGGGTGCGCAGGCGCAGCGTGAGGTGGCGCGGGCGCGGCAGCGGGTGCTGGCGGCGATGTGGTCCCAGACGCGGTTGCAGGGCAGGTTTCTGGGTGGTCGTCCGCCGTATGGGTATCGGTTGGTTGATGGTGGTGTTCCGTACCGGGTTTGATGGAGACCATGAAGCCTGGATGATGAGGAGCAATGGCGCCACCGAAGAAGTACCCAGACGAGCTGCGTGAGCGGGCGACCCGGATGGTCGTGGAGGCCCGCCGGGACCCGGCCGCCGCGACCGGGGCGATCAAGCGGATCGCCGAGCAGCTCGGGATCCACCCCGAGGCCCTGCGGACCTGGGTGAAACGGGCGGAGATCGATGCCGGTGACCGGCCGGGCACCACGACCAGTGATGCGGAGCGGATCGCGCAGCTCGAGCGGGAGAACCGGGAACTGCGCCGTGCCAACGCGATCCTGAAGTCCGCGTCCGCTTTCTTCGCGGCGGAGCTAGACCGCCCCTCCCGCTGATCATCGACTACATCGACACCCACAAGCACGAGTTCGGAGTCGAGCCGATCTGTGCCGTCCTCACCCAGGCCGGCGTCAAGATCGCTCCGAGCACCTACTACGCCGCCCGCTCCCGCCCGCCCTCGGCACGTGCGGTCCGCGACGCGGTGGTCACCGAGAAGATCAAGGAGGTGCACGAGACGAACTACGGCGTCTACGGCGTGCGCAAGATCTACGCCGAGCTGGGCCGCCAGGGCGGGGTCGCGGGCCGTCCGGTCGCCCGCTGCACCGTCGCCCGCCTGATGAAAGCCGCTGGGCTGCAAGGGATTTCTCGGCTGAAGACCCCGCGCACCACGCGCAGCGGCAAGAGTAGCGACCCGCGCCCAGACCTTGTCAAGCGGGAGTTCGCCGCCCCGGCGCCCAACCGGCTGTGGGTCGCCGACATCACCTACATCCGCACGTTCAGCGGCTGGGTCTACGCCGCGTTCGTGCTCGACGTGTTCTCCCGCCGCGTGGTCGGCTGGCAGCTGTCCACGTCACTGCGCACCGACCTGGCCCTCGACGCCCTGGAGATGGGGCTGTGGACCCGCACCCGCGCCGGGCAGGACACCAGCGCCCTGATTCACCATTCCGACCGCGGAACGCAATACCTCGCAGTGCGCTACACCCAGCGTCTGACCGAGGCCGGCGCGGTCGCATCCGTTGGCAGCAAAGGAGACTCCTACGACAACGCCATGGCCGAGGCGTTCAACTCGATCTTCAAAGCCGAACTGGTCCGCAACAAGGGACCCTGGCGCGGCACCGACGACCTCGAGATCGCGGTCGCCGAGTACATCGACTGGTACAACCACCGGCGCCTGCACGGTGAACTCGGCCTGATCCCGCCCGTGGAACACGAGACCAACCATCACCACACAACCGCACCCGTCCCGACACCGAGCGGGTAATCACACCCTCCATCAAACCCGGTGCTTGACAGGTTGCCGCTGGCGGTCGAGCAGGCGGCGGCCTACCTCGCCCAGACTTGCATCACCCCTGCGGCCTACCTGGACCTGCTGGCGCGGTTCCCGGCGCGGATGTTGACCGCGACCGGCGAGGGCGGTGACGCCGGGCGCACTATGGCCAGGGTATGGCACGTCACCCTCGACCGGCTGGCCGATACCCCGCTGGCGGGCACGCTGTTGCGGCAGCTGGCCTGGTACGCACCAGATGCTATTCCCCGCACACTGCTGGCCGGAGCAGCCGAAGAACCGGATCTGCTGGACGCGCTGCGCCGGCTGGCCGCCTACAGCATGATCACCCTCACCGCCGACGCCATCAGCGTGCACCGCGTAGTTCAGGCGGTCACCCGCGCCCCCGATCCGACCGAGCCACACCGCCAGCCCGAGGACATCACCACCGCCCGCGACGCCGCCACCACCAGCCTGGCCGAGGCCATCGACGGCCACGACTACCTCCTGCCTGTGTCGTGGCCCCGCTACCAGACCGTCCTACCCCACACCCAGGCCCTGCTCGACCACACCACCCCCGACACCCACACCCCCACCACCTGCCGACTTCTCGACCAACTCGGCCTCTACCTTGCCGATCAAGGCAGCATCGCTACCGCCGTCACCTACTTCACCCACGCGAGCCGTGGATACGAAGACCTCCTCGGTGCCGACCATCCAGACACGCTGAGCTCCCGCAACAACGTCGCCCATGCCTACGAGTTGGCGGGTGATCTGGGCCGGGCGATTTCGCTGTACGAAGCCACTCTCGCCGACCGGGAGCGGGTCCTCGGCCTCGACCACCCGGCCACGCTGGTCTCCCGCAACGACCTCGCGGGCGCCTACGAGTCGGCGGGTGATCTGGGCCGGGCGATCGCGCTGTTCGAAGCCACCCTCACCGACTGCGAGCGGATCCTCGGCCAAGATCATCCAACAACGAAAACCGTCCGCTCGAACCTGGCGTCCTTGACCGACTAGATCTTGCTCCCAACCGGTCTGCAGGCGACATCCCACGAGTACCGCCAGCGTCCGGTCATGGGCAAGTGCGCGCGGAACCGACGGCACATTCGCGTGCTGAACCCCGACCGCCGGTCAGCAGCGTTTGCAGGCGCAGCTGCAGAGCCTGCCCGACAGCGCCGAGCTTCTCGATGAAGTCGTCGGGAAGCTGCTCGGTCTCGAAGACCTAGTGAGTTGGCTGGATGCTGCAGCGGACCGTCTGAATGGCTTCCAGTAGCGGTCAGTCAGTGCGTACGGGGCTGATCTCTGTGGTGAGACTGGCCGCTGTCGTGGCGCAGCGGCGCGATCCGCTGCTGCACTTCTGTGGTCTGAGTGGCTTGTTGGGTCGTCTGCCGTTCGAGGAGCGGATCTACTCGTCGGGTTGGATGATCATGAGGCGGAACGTCGTCGACGGTGACTCGCGTCCGCAGGTTTGCAACATGTGCCAGGCCAGGTTGCCGGGGCCGTTGTCGGCTTGGGGGAGTCGCTGCCTGCTGATTCCGAGGATTCCGTCCGGGCTTTCGGCTAGGACCTCGGGCGTGCCGACGAGCACCGCTAGGCCGAACGCCAGCACATCGGCGCGCAGGTCGTCGGTGAGCCCGATCGAGCCCTGCGGCTCGCCGTTCTGGTCGGAGCTGACGCCGACGAGGCCCGCAAGTCCGACACTGCGTGCCGCGGGAATGTCGAACACTCTGGTGCCGGTGCCCATCGCGAGTGCCATCAGCCTGGCTGCCGGGGTCGAGAGCAGCGGGTCGTTGATGGAGGCATCGCCGTTGCCAGCAGAGTCGTCGGTGCTCTCACCCATCATGCGGCCGATCGTATTGGCGAAGCCCGAGCCGGGCGCGACTACGGTGAGGCACGTCGCCGCACAAACACGCTGGCAGTTGTGGGTGGTCAGGCCCTATGCGCGGTGCGCCTTTTCGAATTCTTCGATGACGTGCGTGGGGATGCGGCCGCGGTCGGAGAGTTCGTGGCCGTTGGCCTTGGCCCAGTCGCGGATGGCTTTGGTCTGTTCCTTCGTGCGGGACTCGGCCACAACGGTGCGGGTGGCGTTCGGGGACTTCTTGGCGCGGCCGCGGGTGCTGCGCGCGCTGGCGACGAAATCGGCGAGGGCGTCCCGGAGTTTGGTGGCGTTGTCCGGCTTGAGGTCGATGTCGTAGGTGACGCCGTCCAGGCCGAAGCTCACGGGTTCTACGTCCTCGGCGGTGGTGCCATCGAGGTCATCGATGAGCTGGACGAGCACCTTCTGCGCCATGACCTTGTCCGTTTCCTCGCGGGGCTGGGTGAGCGAGAACAGTAGCAAGATCAACCGAGTTCGCCGCGTGTTGTCACTCGGTTGGCGACCAAAGATCGGCCTCGGCACCGGATTGATGCGGCGACCATGCGCCGCCGGGTTTGCGGACACGACGGGCGAGGCCCCCGAACCGAAGTCCGGGGGCCTCGTGCCAGGTCGATAGGGATAGGGATGGAGCGGTGGGTTGACGTTGCTACGTGGTCGTCGTCATCAGATCGCCAGTGGATGCGGCTCTCCGGTGAGAGCTGCGAGCGCAGTGGCGACCTCGTTGATGCCGGCGCGTACGTACGTCGTGGTGGTGACGGCGTCGTTCTTGGTCTCGTGTCCTGCATAGGCCTGCGCGACGGCGAGACCGAACCTGCGCTCGACGAACGTAAGCGTCGTGTATCGCAGCCAGTGCGTGGCGACCTGCTGCCGGTCAGCCCACGGAATCTGCTTGCGGCACCGTTCCCAAAGCCCGTCGTATCGCCTGGTGGTGATGGGATTGCCGTTGAGGTTTCGCAGCACGCGACTCTCCGGATCCACGCAGCCCCGCCTCCGAGCGTGGTCCAGCAGATGGGCGATCAGTGTCGGCGAGGCAGGTTGCCACCGGACCGCGCCGCCCTTTTCGTGGAGAAGCAGCAGGCATTGCTGTTCGTCGATGTCGCGGAGCCGGAGCTTCAGCGCGGCGGCTCGCCGGGCGGCGGTTTCGAGATGGAACCGCACGATCAGCGCGTCGAGGGCGGGATCGTTTCCGGTCGAGGAGGCCACGTCCACGAGTTCGTCGACCTGATTGGCCGGCAAGCCTCGACGATTGGAAGGCAGTCGTCGGGGCTTGGGTACCTTGGCGGCAGGGTTGCTCGCGGCGGTGATGTAGTCGTCGATGACCGCGAACTTGTAGAGGCAACGGAAGGCCGCAACCATGTGCTCGCCCGCGCAGTTGCCGCCGCGGCCGTTCTTGCGTTGGACGCGGTTCTGTTTGGTGTGCTCGACGAGGCCGGCGATCTCAGTCGCGGTGGGCTCGTCGAGGCGGCGTTCGCCCCACCGCTCGTTGATGCGTTTCCAGTACGAGCCGTAGACCCGGAGAGTTCCAGGCGAGACCGCAGCCTCGACCATCGGTATGTATACGTTGAACGTCGGCACCTCTTTGGTCTCAGTCGGAGTCGAGGTGAGGTCTTCGACGCTGATGCCGAGGCTCGACAACATCAGCCGCGCTGCGGCCAGTCGGTCCGCGGGAGGTGCGGCTGCGGGTTCGGTGATCGTCACGGAGTAGTCACCTCGAAAAGCGCGGCGAAGTTGGCGTGCGCGAAGTCGTCAAGAACCGAAGCGTCGGCAAGGACAAGAACCTTGGTTCGAGAAGAGAAAGCGAGCAGGATGCGATGTCCTGCTTCCCACGACAGCCATCGACGCATCGCCAGCGGAACATGAATCAACCCGCGCGATGTGACCCGCACCGCGGTTCCGGCGCGTTCTCGGATGACGACGGTGGATTCACGCAGAACGAAGTCGAGCTCGGTGTGCGTGGTCCACCTCAACTCGCGCAGGACGGCCCGGCCGCTGAAACGGCCGTGGTCGTCGATCGTGGCGAAGTCGAGGGAGAGCGGAGATCTCGGCGAGGCGGTCCGCGCGAGATCCCGGACGAATACGGGCTGGATCTCCGCGGTCGCGGAACCGCTGTTGTCAGGCCGGGCTGGAACCGCGATCGCGGTGAGGTCAAGCGTGCGGATGATCGGCTCAGACACGGGCCTCACCCCGTCCGGCAGGGGAGCTGTGCGAGCGCGCGAAAACCAGGGTTCCGTTTGCCTGGAACCCTGGTTCGACTGTCTTGCTGAGACCGGGGAAACTTCCCCACTGCTGGTGTCCGAGGACGATCTTGCTCGCTAAACACACGCCTGATTTAGGCTGCTCAGGGCATGTGGCATCCGTCCCTGCCGTCCTGTAGGGCTCGAATCGGGACGGGTTGTGGGGACGGCCGCAATCTGGCTCCTACCTGCGAAGATGGCGCAGTTGTGAGGATGGGACGGGTGATAGATCCTGTCCCATCCGATGGAGCAGAGCCACGCCTGTGGCCCTTCGCATGTCGGCTGAGTGGGACGGGACTGGACGATGTCGTTCGCCGATCTTGCGATGGCATCCACCCGCGACCGCGACGGACACGTAGTCGTGCAGTGTTCTGCCGTGCCCAACGGCACCAGCTGCATGGTGGTGACCGTCTACCCTTCGGCGATGCCGAATGACGCCGCTATCGGGATCGTGTTGCAGCAGCAGTCCATTGTGGACTTTATCTGGTGGCACTGGCCAACAGACGAGTTCGCGGCCTGGGGACAGTGGGCCGGCGGGATTGGTGCACTCCTCGCGGTCGGCCTGGCCTTGGGAGCTATGCGGCGTGACCGGAAGAAGCACCAGGCCGAACTCGCCGCTGCGGCGCGAGCCGACACCGCTGCGAGGCTCAAGGTGCTTGAGGACGAAGCCGAGCGGCACGCTGCGCGGGCGCGTGCGGTGGTGGCTGGGCCTGGGTACGAGTCGATGGGCGAACCTGGGTTCACGAAGGAGATGCCGATCGTCACTTGCGGCGTCAAGATCGCGAACTACAGCCCGTCCCCGGTGCTTGAGGTTGTGCTCGAAGACGTCGACATGCTGGCCCCTGACGGTGGACTTCATCCCGTCTGGCTTGCGCAGCCAATATCCACCATGCAGCTTCCGCGCCAGATCGCAGCTGTCGTTGCGCCTGGCGGCGAGGAGATCGTCGACCTCGCTGTGGTCGGCAATGTATGGCCACATGTGCGATCTGGTCAGGGACTATTGAAGGTGACGTTCACCTTCCTTGATATCGAGGGCTACCGATGGCGGCGCTGCGGCTCCGAGGCGCCCGTCCGGATCAACGAGGACGGAACGCCGTGGGCCGCTCAGAAGGCTGGTGATTCAAACCCCGCCTGAAAGCGACGTTGGCTCAAGCCAAGCTGAGCGGGGTACCGAAACACGTCGGGAGAAGTGCCGCGGAGATCCACGCGTTCGTGGGCTCGGTGCTGGCCTACAGATGCGGCGGCGCAGCGTGCGGCGTCCGAGGAGCCGCTCGCAGTATCGGAAGGTGCTACACGCAGGGCAGGCTTCGTTGGGGTGCGCTGAGCTCGCTCGTCCGTGACCTCTGGCTGCGCGGATCGGCGTCTCTAAGCCAGCCTGTTCACGAGCGCGAGATGCAGGCGTGCGTCGAGGCGACCAGCCGGTCACCGATAGAGCCTGTTGGCCCTATCAACCACGTGCCTGCCTGTCACGTCTGAGTGCCAACGTGCGATGTTCCTTCTATGAACCCAGGTCGCATCGTCTTGATCGCAACATGTGTGCTGGTCGCTGGGCTAGGAGGATGGTTCGCTACTGCACGGTGGGAAGATGCCAACCGGGTGGCAGCCATTGCCTCGGCCCTTGCCGCAGTAGCGGCCATCGGCGTGGCCGTCTGGGCAGCCTTGAGAGGCACTGGCCGGCCTAGGAGCCAAAGCGTCTCAAACAGTGGAAACGCGACCAGTAAGGGTGGCCAGGCGAATACGGGAATCGCCGGATCAGGCAGCGCCAGCGACCAGCAGGCAAAGGTACGGCGCACAGGAGATGCACATTCAGAGGATGGCGGTAGCGCCAATACTGGAATTCGGTTCGAGTAAACGACCTTTCTGCATAAATTTAAAGAGTGATTGGCTGACTAATGAGTGGGCGGCAAGCCGATAAGATCGAGGTCTCGAAAAGTGGCTCTGCGAGTGCGTCTGAAGGTTACGCGAACTCCGGCGTCCACATCGGCGACATCAATATTGGCGTAAAAAAGCCTGTCCGAACGCGGTATGAACACCAAGTGCAGCGAATTGCTCCGCTAAATCTGATTGGGAGGGAAGTCGAGCTGGCCGCGCTGGCAGAGTTCTGCACGTCTCTCGGTGAAGCTGGGAAGTATCGATGGTGGCGAGCAAAAGCCTGGTCGGGCAAATCTGCCCTAATGGCGTGGTTTGTGCTGCATCCGCCTGAGAACGTCAGAATTGTGTCCTTCTTTATCACTGCGCGGCTCGCCGGACAAAACAATCGCTCTGCATTTATGGAGAATGTTTTGGAGCAATTGCTTTGCATACTTGGCGAAGAGTATCCTCCTTTCCTTACCGATTCGAATAGGGAACCACACCTCCTGGGGCTGCTAGAGGATGCGGCCAAGTCCTGTAAGGATCGTGGCGAGCACCTTGTTCTCCTGGTTGATGGTTTGGATGAAGATCGCAGCGACACGCACAGTATCGCGGGTCTGCTTCCAGTGGTTCCTCCCCACGAAATGCGAATTATTGTCTCTGGGCGGCCAAATCCGCCTATTCCGGCTGAGGTTCCTGAGCATCATCCTTTGAGGGATGAATCTATTGTTATGGAACTTGTCCCTTCCGTGCATGCCGAAGCAGTAAGAGATCAGATGGTGCGGGACTTGAAAAAGCTGATCCTTGGTGATGCGTGGGAGCAGGATCTGCTAGGTGTACTTACTGCCTCTGGTGGTGGATTGACAGCGGCGGACCTCGCCGAACTTACTGGGCAACCAAAGTGGCTCATCGATGAACATTTGAGCACGGTTGCTGGCCGTAGTTTCGATCGTAGAGACGCGCACTACCGTCCAGGCCTGGCGCCGGAAGTATACATTCTCGGTCACGAGGAACTGTACGCGCTTGCGTTAGAGATGATTGGTCCTGCCAGGCTCGCACAGTACAGAGCGAAAATATACGATTGGGCGGACGGGTATGCCGACGGAGGTTGGCCGTCTACGACTCCGGAGTACCTTCTAAGAGGATATTTCTCGCTGCTGAAATCCATTAGCGAACTCGGTCGGATGATGTCCTGCGTGACCGATGTAAGAAGGCAGGACCGCCTGCTTGACTTAGCCGGCGGCGACGTAGTGGCGCTCGCCGAGATTGCTACAGTACAAGATTTGCTTTTGCGCAGCGTGCCGCCGGATCTAATAGAGATGTTGAGGCTTGCTATTCATCGCGACCATCTTCGTGACCGCAATACGAACATTCCTGACGACTTGCCTGCCCTATGGCTGAAGCTCGGAAATGTTAGTAGAGCGGAGTCTCTGGCTAATTCTGTAACACGGCCCGAAGAGCGCGCTGGTGCCTTGTCTTCGCTTGCGGTTGTTCTATTTGACGCGGAAGAATTTGAAGCTGCTCATACTTTTCTAGACCAGGCGGAGTATTTTACTCGATCTATGGTGGACAGCGGGGACCAGAACTGGGCCTTAGGATACGTTATCGAGGCCGCTGCGCACCTTGGGGAAATTGATCGATGTATGGATCTGCTAGAGCTTGTCTATATTCCTGCGATCGAAGTGGATGCACTAATTAGTGTTTCAGTGGCAGCATTGAAACTTGACCGCGGAAAGTCTGCGGCAGATCTCTTGAGTCGCGCCGAATCGATCGCATCTGATCGGTCTGATGACCCCAATGATCAGGTGGAAATGTTGCTGTCCTTAGCTAGACATTATGGTCCTGGTGATGAGGCCAAGGCTCGAAGCTTCTCAGATCGAGCGATCGTCATCGCCGAGTCGGCGTCAGACGAGTACGAAAGAAAGCAATGTGCCGAGTGGCTCACAAAGTACTTTGCTGATATTGGTGCGATCGATCTTGCGGGCCGTTTCGCAACATACGAGGAATCGCTCTATATTGCGGGTGGCGTTGCGAAAATGGGCGACCTCGATCGTGCGGTCGACCTTGTGGGCGATATTGAAGTTGCAATCTTTAGAATTGCTGCGTGCGGAATGGTTGCGCGTGAAGCCTTACGTCAAGGAGATACAGCTCTCGCTGATAGGTTGCTTGAGACCGCAGAAAACCTCCTCCTGGAACTGCCCATGGAGAAGTATGGTGGGTATCTTCCAGCCCCTATTGAGGTTGTTCAGGCGGCGATTGAATCAGGAGATCTTGCACGAGCCTCCCGCATTGTCGGATTAATATTGGATCTTGCCCGTAGGGCAGAGGCTCTTGTTTTGCTGGCGGACGCGTATCGAGCGTCAGGGGACCGTGAAGCGGCGATACGGCTTCTGATTGAGTCGGAGAACACGGCAAGGTCCGTTTTAAATGCAAGTATGCAGGCTTCGAATATAAGTGAGCTTATGTTAGCGGCCCATCGGATAGGTGATGCCGAGGGCGTCGACCGGAGTATTATTCAGCTGAAGCAGATGCTGAAAGATCCTTCTTTGAAAGCATTCCATGGCTACTATGTCCGAAAAATATCAATTCAGTGCGCATCTGCTGGTCGGGTAGAGCAGGCAGTCGAAATTCTTAGTGACATTGACGAGCCGTGGTTCCGGGCAGAGGCTGCCGCTGGAATCGCTCGCGAGCTTGCAAGTCAAGACCTGGCAGACTTGAGGATCGTGAATCTAATCGAGGAGGCCGTGATCCATGCGCGGGCCGCCACTGAATGGTCCGATCGGAGTAAGGTTCTTGCTTCGGTAGCAGAGTTGTCGGCAAGACTTGGAAACTATTCATTGGCAAAGTCGTACTTGGCCGAAGCGGTGCAGTACGCGATGCACCGTCGAGCCTTGACTGAGGTTCAAGCGCTTACGGAGGTCGCCTCCGCTGCGGTCAACATCGGAGACGACGACGTCCTGACAGGGGCGCTTGAACGCGTTGAGCATCTCGTGGACTCAATTTCCAGCGCCCGCTTTCTGCGGCAGGCGAAAGAGAGTTTGGCCGTCGTGGTTGCGCTGGCAGGTGACATTGATCGCGCGAAATCGATTGCGCTGTCAATTGACTCAATCATCTATCAGAGTGCCGCTATTGGTCAGGTGATTGAGTTTGTCTCGGAAAGAGATGACTCGGACAGCGTTGACGATCTTATTGACACGCTCGAAGCCATCGTGATGGCCGACTATACCGAAGGCTATGCTGATGACTATGTGTTGTCATATCTCGGAGTAGCTGCTGCTAAAGCTGGAAAGCTTGAGCTGGCTTGGCGCGTCTTGCCGCTTTTTGTTGATCCTGCCGAGAAGAGCCTAGTGCTGGCAGAAATGTTGCGCCGCAGCGTGGACGATGGGCGAGAGATTTTAATAATGCAACTCTTGGCTTCAGGGATCTGGAATCAGTCGGTCCGATTTATGTCAGATCTAAGTCGTCAGAACCTGAAGGATGTCGCGGATGAACTTCAAGTAGTTCAGCGAACAGTTTTGCCCGTTTCCTAAAATACAGGGGCGGGGCTCGCGGGTAATGGTGATGGTTGGACATTTTGCGTCTGTAGGGCCGAATGTTCTCGGCTATTTTTCTGTGGTAAGTATAGTATTGTGTCTTGGAATCAACCTTGTATCGAGTTCGAAACGTGCGATCACCGAGTTGCCTGTCTTGTATGCCGGCTACAGACGCGTGACGGCTTCCGCGATGAGCTCCAACGACTCGCCTTCGGTTAGAGATAATGTCCGCAGCGCGGAGAACCTCTCCGCCACCTGTTCGACCTGGGCTTGGGTTTCGACGTACTCCGAGCGCAGGAACGTCTCTGTGTACACCACGTCGTTGTGCTGGCGGTGCGGAAAGCACAACCACGTGAACCGACAGCTCGTCGCGGGATAAGCCCCAGCTGAGCGCGGCACCACGCGGAGGATTACCTCTGGCAACTCGCTCACTTCCATGAGGTGAAGCAGTTGTGCCTTCAGTACACGTCTGCCACCTACTACCTGTTGCAGCGCCGCTTCCGGGAGAACTGCCTCGACAGCTAGGGGGTCGTCGCCGCTTGACCGGGTCGCCCATATCTCCCTGACGCGCGTGAGCTGCGCTGCTTTGGACGGGTCGTCCCGCTGTGTCGTTGCCGTGGTGTAGTCGGAGAGTTGGAAGATGGTCGGTACGGTGTCCGTGGCGAACGTCCGTAGTCGAGTCGCGTCAGCAATCAGAAGCGGAAGGTCCTCGGCCGGGTCGAAGATGGCTGCGTGCGGCTGCCGGGCTGCTCTCAGGTCCGCAGCGTGTTGCGCCTGCGACATCACGAACTGCCACTCGGGTGTGGGCACCTTGTAGACGTAGCCCAGCGCCATGATGTCGACGACAGCAGAGGGCTGTATCGCGTTCTCCATCATGGACAACTTGGCGCTGCTGAAGCCGACACGGTTGCCTGCTTCGACGAGACTGAGGAAGCGTTCGTCTCGCCACCCGGACAGCTTTCGACCGACAGCACGCTCAAGCGCGGTAGCCCGGAAGTCCTTAGGCATGAGGGAATTGACACCTCACGACTTGGTGCCGTCGTGAACGGGATTGCCGGCTTCAGGGACCTCGTGGTTCGTAGCGGCGGCGTACCAGCCGGCCTCGGACATCACTCTGCTCGCTCTCATCTTGGTGGCGAAGCGCTTCTCGCCTACAGCGGCGGAAAGGGCTCGTCCTCGTCTTCGCGGATCAGGTCTTCGGCTCCCTCGGACTCCTGGAGGCGCACGTACCGGCGGGAGATCCACTTCATCGACTGGTCCTCGTCGAGGCTGATCTCGTTGAGCGCCTGGACGACTGTCTCGTAGCCTTCGACCGCGCGCTCCTCTTCGACGAAGAGGCTGGAGTTCTCTGTCGTGGTCCAGATCAGCGGTTGGTACTTCGGGAATTTGAGCAGGGTGAACGGTCCGGCCATGCCGGCATGCGCGCCGACCGCCGCGGGCAGGACCAGGATCCTGATCTTCTTCCAGTTCGCCATGCGCATGAGGTGTTGCAGCTGAGCGACGTGCTCGTCGCGCTCACCGACTTGAAGTTCAAGCGCGAACTCGTGGATGAAGAAGGTGCAGTCGAGACCGTTTCGGAGCAGCTCTTGCATCCCATGCAGCGCGCGCAGCCTCTCGTCCAACTCGGTCGCCGGTACGGTGGCGGAAGCGGCCAACAGGTGACGGGAATAGTCAGCTGTCCGGAGGAGATCCGGGATCGCGTGCGGATGCCAGCTAACGAGGGTTTTGGCCGCGGCAAGGTTGATGTGGGCTGTGTGTGATCGGACTGGCGTGCATTTGCCGTGTGGCTGCCACCAGCCGTTCAGCTCTGTAGCAGGGAAGAGGCCGAGCAGATACTCGCGCTCAGACTCAGGGACTCGGCAGACGCCGAGCACCACCGCGAGTTCCAGCGTGGTGACGCCTCCCTTGCCGTTCACCATGTCCGAGACCTTGGCCTCCTGCCAGCCCAGCAGGTCGGCGAGTTGTCGAGAGGTCATGCCCGCTTGCGCGATGGCCGCTCGCAGCCTCTCGCCGAACTCACGGCCGCGTGCGGTGGAGTACCTCTTGGGCATGTCCGAATTCCTTGCTCTGGTGCGAAGGACTTGATGAGAAGATCGGCATCGGTGTGCCCGCGTTCCTAGAGGGCTGTTCGTTCTTGCCGTGGTTGGTGGGCGCCTCGTCGAGGGTCTTCTCGTTGAGCTGGTTCTCGCGTCGCTGTGACAGCAACTCGGAGCGCTGCTCGTTGGTGAGCGACAACCACTTCTCGCCGAGCGCTTCGGCTGTGAGGCCGTCCATCTGAGCATCCGGCCTAGTGGCTAGAGCTCTGGTGACGTCGGCGTGAGGCTGCTCGTTGCCACCAGTCGAAGTGGTCGCCGATGACCCATGACCATGTCGCCGCTGCTACAAGGCCGAAGACGACCGTGATCGCGGTCATGGCGACTCCCTTTCCGCAGGCGTGCGTTTTGGGATGTCCGGTGACGTGTCTGAGGCGGACGCGGAGTCCTCACGTCACCGGACGGTCTGACGGGTGTTGAGTGGGCGTGTCAGACTGAAATCAGGATTTCATCAGCGCTCGATCAGCGGTACGGCCTGCGTGTGACCTGGGACGTCCTGATTCGACCTGGGGAGTTAGGAGGGGCGATGCGGACGTTTCGCACCGTGCTTGAGCAGCGGATATGGGAACGTCGGCTGACGCTGGAGGAGTTCGTCGAGGAAGCCGAGCTGTACGCCCGTGAGCATCGGGAGCCTGGGACGCTCGGGCTTCGGCACCTTCAGAGGCTTGTCGCTGGTCGTCGGTCTGCTGGCGAGTCGCTTGGCCAGGTGAAGGCGAGCACCGCCCGGCTGCTGGAGAGCATGCTTGGCGCGACGGTCGAGGTGTTGTTGTCTCCGCCGGTGGAGCACGGTCCTGCGGGAGGTGCGGTTGGTGCGTCGGCTCATTCGCGCTTGGCGGGTGCGTTCGAGTGGCTGGACGGCGCGGCCGGCTGGCTGTCAGGTTCGTCCGCGGCGAAGGTGAGCATCGGACTGAAGCTTGCTGAGGTTGGGGTGCTCCAGGGGCAGGGGCAGCGGGCACGGCGGGGAGGGGTCGGACGGCGTCAGGTCGCAGACGTGATGAGGCGGTACTACCGAACCAACGACACGTTCGGGGTCCGTTGCCTGGACTTGGATGTGCAGACCAGCGTCTTCATGCGGGCCGAATGGAGCGACATCGGGCTGCCGCTCGACGCTGGCAACGAGCGGCTTGCCCTCGTACAGCGACCTGGGGCGGCACCTGCCTTAGACGCAGGTTGTGCGGAAGCGGCTGTCCAACGGCTCGTGATGGCCGCGGCTCTTGATGTGCGGTTCGCGAACCTGCCGCTGTACCGGTTGGCGGAAATCGACGTGACCGCACGGGGCATCGGCGGGACTGTCGACGTGGGGAGCTTTGTCGAGTACGCGCTGACGATGGATCTGCTCGAAGCGGAGCTGGCGGATTCGGTGGCGAGCGGTTCCGGTGCGCTGCACCCGTTGCGGGACAAGTACTTGCCGGACATGGATGCTGTGCTCGATGTCGCTGGGCGCGTCTGTGCGGGTGGTGTTCTGTCACTTGTGGCGATTGCGCGGCCGACGGACCCGTTCCGAGGTGCTGCGGACTACGCGTTGATTGTGCAGACGCGGTCGGACCAGGTGGTGAACGCCGCTGGGAAGCTGGCGGTCATCCCGAAGGGCTTCCACCAGCCGCTTACCGATCCTCGGGCTGATGTCCGGATCGGTGCCACGCTTCGGCGAGAGCTGGAGGAGGAGTTGTTCGGGCGCGGCGATGTGGACGCGACTGCTGGTGGTTCACGGGCGGCATCGCCGATGCATCCTGGGCGCTGGTCTGCGCCGATGAGGTGGCTGGAGGACGAGGCCGGCCGGATGCGGATGGAGTGCACCGGGTTC